>NZ_CP022535.1:0-300000 GCF_002237575.1 Spiroplasma corruscae | reverse complement strand
TATCAAAACTAAGTTTATCTGCACCCTTTGTTAAAAAAGAGTTGGTCACATAATTTGAAAGTTCTTTTTCAGTAATCCCTGGTTTTACGTATGATAAAACATCAAGAAATACTTCATGGGTTATGTCACAAGCTTTACGTATTTGTTCAATTTCTCATTGATCTTTAATCATTCTGACACAATCAAAATTATAGCCCTCAACTTCAGCGTTTAAAAATTTCTTAAATGATTCTGCCTGATTATAAAATACTCAATCACTTTCAAATAATATTTTTTTTATTCCTTTTTTTTCTATTTCAGAATTTAATAACTCGTAAATCTTTTTAAATTCTAAAACTTTGTTTATGTTAACTAATGAATTAGACTCTCTAGCAGCTGTAATATATCTACCATCTAAAAATAGAACGCTTTCATCTTTTGTATATAAAATATATCCTAAACTAGAATTAAATCTAGAGAATCAATACCTATTTTGTGGTGAATATAATAATATTGCTTGAGAATTAGTTTCTTCAAGAATTTTATTAAGAATTTCTTTTTTCATATTTTTATCTCCTATCAATCGAAACCAACCCCAAAGTTGAAAAACAATCTATTTTTTTTGTTTATGAGTTTGATGTGCATTACATTTAAAACAATGTTTATTCACTTCGATTTTATCTTTTCTTTTATCGTTTTTAGCTATATAATTCTCTTCTTTACATACTGTACAACGTAAAATAACTCCTTCACGCATATTAATACCTCCTCTAAATAAAATATAGTTGACTTATTTAATCATAAAAAAATACTGCTTTATAGTCTTTTACAAGATTAAAAAATGCTCATAGATTTCTATGTTCTTATTAATTTTAATACAAATTTAAATCTTTTATACTATAAACATAAAATATTTGTAATAAAGTAATATTTTTATACTAATTGTATAATTAAATGTGTAAAATAATATTTGTAATTTAGGAGTGATTAATTTGAAAAAAATACTTGCAACATTGTCAGTATTAACTATTGCAACTTCAAGTGCTGCAACAGTAGTTTCATGTAGTTCAAATGTGCATTATAAAGAATTCTTGCAATGAATAAATAATAAGGAAACTTTTTTATTATATATTGGTGCAAAAGATTGTGATTTTTGTCAAAAATTTGAATCTAACATTGAATACAATAAACAATATTTCGATGATAAATTAAATCAAATATCAGGTGAATATAACAACAATGTTAGTTCATTAAATAACTTAAACGATTCATTTACTGGTTATGGTGAAACTTTAAACAATAACCTAAACTTACGTCAGTTTGTAATAGATGAAAAAGCAAATAATTTTAAAGAAAAATGAAGTGAAAACATAGTTACCTGATTAGTTGATAAACTAACAGAAGTTTATTATGAACTAACTCTAAATATCGGTAGCAATGAAACTATTCAGAAAAATGTTGCTAAAGAAAAGGTTAAAGAATATTTTGATAAGATTAAGGCTACACCTATGTTCTTGATTATTAGAAATGGTAAGGTTGTAGACTGAGAAGTTGGGTTTGAAGAGGATACAACTGGGTGAGTTGATAAATCATTAGAAAGTTTAGTATCACAAATAGGTAAAAGTTTCTTAGATAGTGAAATAGAAGCTAAACTTGTTAATAAAATTAATACTGGTTCAGCCACTGAAAGCGGAGGAGAAACTTCTGGAGGTAATGGTGCTGAAAGCGGAGGAGAAACTTCTGAAGGTAGCGGAGGAGAAACTACCAGTTCTGAATCTAGAAGTATAAGTTTATCTGATGTTAAACAATATAATTCTTCAAAATATGATTTAAATTTTGATTCAAAATCATTAATTAAAAATTGATAATAAAAACCATTCGAATATGAATGGTTTTTATTATGCTTGATATATACTTAAGTTTTCTTTAGATCAAGATTGTATATTATTAACTCATTATGAATTAATTAATAATATAATAGTGATTAAACCATCAAAATTAACATGCTATGTTTATATTGAATAAGTCACCTTTATATAGTTTTATGTTTTTTGTAAATAATATATTTATAACAAGAACTAATAATCTTTAAAATTATTTAGTTTTAATATATAAATAATTGTTAATATTAGTAACGATAAAAAATTAATATGTAATTATTAAATGATACCTTAATTACCTTTAATATATATCTACAAACTTTATTTAATTTAATATTTTTTTATAAACAATAAAATGTATCATAAATATAAATATAATTCAGATTTTAAAATAAAAAATTTGTTATTACACAGTATTATTTCGTTTATAATTACATTTAAAATTTTTTTAATATTAATCATCTTTTTTTAAAAAAAAAAAAAAAAACACTATTAAAGTGTTTTATCTCAAGTCCTATAATGGTCCCCGGGGCCGGACTTGAACCGGCACGGTCTATTAAAACCGCTGGATTTTAAGTCCAGTGCGTCTACCAATTCCGCCACCCGGGGTTGTTAATGGTGTCCCGTATAAGATTCGAACTTATGACCCACTGGTTAAAAGCCAGTTGCTCTACCGGCTGAGCTAACGAGACGAAATAAATATGGCTGGGCTAGCAGGATTCGAACCGGCGCATGATGGAGTCAAAGTCCATTGCCTTACCGCTTGGCTATAGCCCAATAAGTGGTGGGGAGAGACGGATTCGAACCGCCGAACCGTTAGGAGATGGTTTACAGCCACCCGCGTTTAGCCACTTCGCTATCTCCCCATTGTGGTGCTGACTAAAGGACTCGAACCTTCGACCTATTGATTACTAGTCAATTGCTCTACCAACTGAGCTAAGTCAGCAAGTGTCCTATAAAAATAAGAACCTTTTAAATTATACAAAAAATACTAATTAAAAGTCAATGCCTTTTGTTCTTTTTTTATTTTATTTAAAAAATAAAAAGTACTCAGGGCGGAGTACTTACTATCTAAAACAAGCTTATTATATATATATTAAAAATAATTATATTTAATAGGGCTAAATAAACAATATGGGCTAATGTTTTATTACCTGCTTTAGACATTTATATTATATTTGAAATCCCCTTAATAATCAATATATAATTAGTAAAAATTATAAATTATAATGTTTCGAAATTACTTTTAGCACTAATTTTTCATTATTATTTTGCTTAACTATTTTAAAACACGAAGCAGCCATTTTATTAAATTGATGAACATTATTTATATTTGTGTACATTGTAAATAATAAGTCTCCATTCTTTACAAACTCCCCGGATGACTTATGTAATTTTATTCCTGCTGAATAATCTATTATATCTTTTTTAGTTTTTCTTCCAGCTCCTAGGTTCATTGATAAGTAACCAAATTTATCAGATTCATAGACTAGATATCCATCATCATTAGCTCTTATTTCTATTTCAAACTTTGTTTTAAAATATTGATCAAAATTTATAATTTTATTAAAATCACCATTTTGGTTTTCTACAAAATCTTTTAATAAATATGCAGCACTTTTATCATTAATGACTTTTCTTAGGTTAAGCTTTGCAACCTCAATATCATCAAAAATATTATTATCTAATAATGTTATGGCAGCAGCTAAAATACTAATTTCTTCTAAATCCTTTGGACCATTACCATTTAATGTATCTCAAGCTTCCTTTACTTCTAATGCATTTCCAATTGCATTGCCTAATGGATAATCCATATTAGTTAGCATAACACTTACATCTCTATTATAATGTTTTCCGATAATTATCATTTTATTAGCAAGAATTAGTGCATCTTCAATATTTTCCATAAATGCACCTTTACCAACTTTTACATCTAAAACAATACTAGTTGTTCTTATCGCTAATTTTTTCGACATTATACTTGATGCTATTAATGGTATTGAATTAACACTTCCACAAACATCCCTTAAAGCATATAATAATTTATCAGCTGGTACTATCTCATTAGATTGTCCAATTATTGATATTCCAACATTATTAATATTATTTATAAATTCACTCTCAGTTAATTCACTAGTTCAACCAGTACAACTTTCAAGTTTATCGATTGTACCACCAGTTTTTCCCAAACCTCTACCCGAAATTTTTGCTACTTTAACACCAAACTTAGCCACCAAAGGACCATAAATTAGGCTAGTTTTATCTCCAACTCCACCAGTTGAATGTTTGTCTGCTATAGGTCCTATAATGTCTTTTAACTTGTATACAGAGCCTGAATTAACCATTGCTTTTGTAAAATAAAATAGTTCTTTATCTGTCAATCCAAGAAAATAAACAACCATCAAAAAAGAAGACATTTGATAATCTTTTATTGAGGAAGACAAAAAACCTTCAATAAGAAAATTTATTTCCTCTTCAGAAAGTTCTATTTTATTCTTTTTTTTCTCAATTATTGAAATAAAACTCATTTTATGCACCTAGTAGTATGAACATCTAGTTTTTTTATTAACAAATTTTGGTTTAATACCAAGTTTAATTGGGTCTCAATTTTCGTATTTTTTCATATTTTTATCAATTTCTTTATAAACATTCTTAGTTAACATTTCTGTTTTTAATGAAATAAACTTTTCTGGCATCATTGGTTTACCAAAAATTATTTTTATTCTAAATTGACCTTTTGGTCTTTTAACAAATAATTTGTAAGAATCGATTATAGTAACCGGAACTATTGGAACATATGCCATTTGCGCTATTTTCATACTTGCTGGTTGAAATTCATTAATTTCTTGTTTTGCACTTCTTGTTCCCTCAGGGAAAACAACTACGCTTCTTTTATACTCAGTTACTAAATCTTTAGCTTCTTTTATTGCGTTATAAATACTTCTTGGATTATTGCGATCGATTGGTACATTATCAATTAAATTCATAAAGTGTTTAAATATCTTTTGAGTTCAAAGTTCTTGTTTTGCAATAAAAGCAACAGGTTGTTGTTTTGCAAAATCATTTACAGCAAGCATTAATATTGGATCTATATTAGATTGATGATTAGAAGCAATTATTACTCCTCTATCTAACCAGTTTTCAACTCCAATAACATCTACATAGACATTTAATAATTGTAATACTTTTTTACTTTTCTTTTTAACTCAATTGTATCTTCACTCTTCTGAATATAAATTTGGGTCTAATTTAATTTTTTTAGTAACTTTTTTAGCTTTTTTAATAGTTCTTCAAATATTATAAAAATTAAGAATAAACTTTCCTTTTCTTACATATGCAGTTTCTTTTTTTGTTTTAGCCTCGTGAAACTCTGCTGGTGTTGCAAGGTCTCTATCTTGTGTATATTTTAATTTTTTTGACATTGTTACTTCCTTTCATAAACATATATAGTAAATTCCTCACACTCATTTTTTTTGATTAGATTAAAGTCTTCTTTGTTTCAATCAGGAAAAAAAACATTTCCGTCATAGTTATTATTAATAATGCTTACTACTAATTTATCAGCATATTTCATTGCTTCATTAAATATTTGTGCACCACCAATAACAACAAGCTCTTTATCAATTTTTTTATATTCATTTAAAACGTTGTTTAAATTATTATAAATCACTATTTCATTATACTCTAATTCTAATGGTCTTGAAGTAATAACAATATTTTTTCTGTTTGGTAGAGGTTTCTTTTTTAAAGAATCGAATGTATTTCTACCCATTAATACATCTTTGCCTCTAGTATAATCAACAAAATGCTGCATTTCTTTTTTTATATTTCAAGGTAATGAATTATTTTTACCTATAACATTATTTTTTGTTTGAGCCCAAATTAAACTAATCATTATACAGCTATTTCTCCTTTTATTTGTTGATGCGATTTATAGTCTATAAGTTTAATATCTTCAAACTTAATATCAAAAATAGTTTTATTATCAAAATTAACTTCTAACTTTGCCAATTTTAATGGTTCTCTAGTTATTTGTAAATTCACCTGATCTATATGGTTTAAGTAAATATGAGCATCTCCAATTGTATGAACAAAAAATCGTGGAGTTAAATTACATTCAAGAGAAACTAGTATAAGCAAAAGTGAGTAACTAGCTATGTTAAATGGAACACCCAAAAAAATATCTCCACTTCTTTGATACAACTGTAAATCTAAAAAACCAGACTCAGATACATAAAATTGAAATAACGAGTGACATGGAGGTAACGCCATTTTTTCAACTTCTGATGGGTTTCATGCTGTTATTATATGTCTTCTTGAATAAGGATTATTTTTTATATTGTTTATTAAATTTTTTAACTGATCAATTCCATTAAAATTTCTTCATTGTTTTCCGTAAACAGGACCTAGTTCTCCATAAACTTTTGCAAACTCATCATCTGTTTTAATTTTCTCTATAAACTCTTTAATTGTTTCATTATTATAATCTTTACTCTTTTTATATATTTCAAATGGTCATTCATTTCAGATGTTAACATTGTTATCCACTAAATATTTAATGTTTGTGTCTCCTTTAATAAATCACAGCATTTCATGGACAATCCCCTTAAAAAACATTTTTTTCGTTGTTAAAAGTGGAAAACCTTCTCTTAAATCATATCTTGATTGAGTACCAAACTTTGATAAAGTACCAGTTTTAGTTCTGTCCATTCTTTTTTCACCATTTTTTAAAATATCTTTAATTAAATTAATATATTGAATCATTTATCCCCCTGATTGATTACTAACTATAGCAACTGCAACACAATATCTTTTCTCGTGACTTATTGATAGCGATACATTTCTTAACTCTACATTAAAAATTGTTGGTTTTTCATTTTTATATCCAATATTAATTTTAGACATTGAAATCTTTTCATCAAATATTTTTTGAATTGATTCTTTAGCGGCTCATCTGCCCGCTAAAAACTCCTTTTTTCTTTTGGTTGAATTAAATGTCTTTATTATTTGGATTTCATCTTCGTGAAGAATCTTATTAATAAATTTGTCTGATAACTTTATTCTTTTAATTTCAATAATATCTATGCCAACATTACTCATTATAACCTCATTCACCCTCGTACATAAATGAGAAATAATATTTTAGCCAAATATTACCTCTTCTATTATATGTTTCCCAAAAATTATCATCATTATGAACAATATCGGCAATTGTTGGTTCAGAACTCTCATTCTCTGTTTCTGTCTCAGGTTTTGATTTAAATCTACCTAATTTTAATTCTCCAGATGGAGAGATTTCCATACCATTAAAGAAATATAAAGATGTTAAAGTTGAAGATAATGTTGGTAAAGTGTCTAAATCATTTCTTGTAATACTATTAACATAATAAAGATTTCTGAAGAAGTTATAAGTAAGTGAAGGGTCTTTAAACACTGAAACCAATTTTCTTTCTTGATTACTTGAGTTTCTTCTTCAATTATCATTAATATAATTTGATAGTTTGATAAATGGGTTTAATTGCTCTAGATAAGTTACATTGCCATTTGCTTTTTTTTCAGATCATTCATAGAAATTAATCATTTGATTTTCATTTAATCAACCATCATGAACTTTAGTTTCATAATTATTTGGTTCTAGTTGGTCATAATAAAATTCATCAAGAGCATTAATTAAATCTATACTAAATAAAGGTGATTTTTCAACTTCATTACCTTTTACATATAATTTAGAACCCATTAACATTATTTCAGAGATAAGTCTAAATAATGTCTTAGAATCTTTTGGCATAGTTTCAATGCAATAACTAACTGGAACATCAAGTACATTATTTGATGAGTAACCTTCTGCTAATATATCTTCATAATTATAATAAAAGTCTGATATAGAAGACGTAGAATTATTTGATAGCACTTGAGTACTAATTATTGTTGTTGGTTTTACAACATATTTCATTGAACAAACATTAGTATAAGTAAAACTATAGGAAGGTATATTTGGGATACCCATATTAAGTTTTTTAGATAATGAATATTTTGAGTAAGCTGTATCACCATTAATATATTCTTGTATTTCTTCATTAGTCATATCATTAAAACTAAGTGCACCTAGACTTTGATTTTCAGTTGATATTAATGGAAATGAGGCAATAAATGATATTCCCATTGATATTGTAAATCCTAAAAATAAACCGTGGATTGCACCTAAAAAAGAGTCTGCCCTACCGAAGACTTTTACATTTTTTATTCTTTTTCTAAAACCTAAATATGTCAAAAATCCAACTAAGTTTACAATTATAAATATTACTATACTTATTACAATATACACTACAAGAGCAATTATAGTTTTTGCTAGTTCGTAAGATACATTTTTACCATTAATTCCAATATTTTCTTTAGAATTACCACCTGAATTTGGTAACAAGCTATTTATTAAATTTACAATCTCTTTACTAACCGATTCAAATCAACTAGAAGGATCTCATTTATTTACTCCATTCATAATACTTGGGACTAAGGCATTAGTTATTAAAGCTGGAATAAATAGTAACAGCACAATAATTAAAACCTGTAAAAATAAGAAATAAAAAAGTACTAAAAATCCTTTTTTAATACCATATATTGTAGAAGAAATGATTATCGCAAAGCTTAAAATATCAAATAATCATCATGGCCCAATATTTATTATCATTAAATATACCCCTTTATTTTAAATATTATAACAACTAAATTAATCTTAATATATAATACTACAATTTGTTTATAAAAAAATGATTACCTTGGCAATCATTAATTAATATTTTATTTCTAAAAATACTTCCTTTTTATAAACTGTTTCAATATTTGCATCTTTTAGCATTTTTTTTGCTACTATATTTTGTGCAGTTCCATCATACTTATCATTAGAATAAATAATTTTTTTAATGCCAGATTGAATTATGCTTTTTACACATTCATTACATGGAAATAAACTTGTGTAGATTATACAATCTCTTACGTTGCTATTAGATGATAATATTGCGTTTAATTCAGCATGAACTACATACGCATACTTACTTTTTTCTAAAGTTTCATCTCTTTTTCAAGGGTAATCATCATCATTCAATCCCCTTGGTAAACCATTATAACCAGTTGAAACAATATGTTTTAGGTCATTAACAATTATTGCTCCTACTTGTGTATCTGGGTCCTTACTTCTCATCGCATTTAATTTAACCATTGCAAGAAAATAAGTATCTCAATCTATATAATTATTGCGTTTTGGCATTAAAACCACCAAATACTACCATCAGAAGCAAATCTGCAATATCAACCATTAGCCTCAATAATACTATTCACTTGATTATGATCAAAAATATTATAATAAAGGTACATATTTAAAGCTGTAAGTGTATATTTTGTATCAAGTGCAGGTGATGGTACCGGTATAAAAATAGCTATTAATGCAACTAATGTTGGAGCAATTAAGATGAACAATGGGAATATTAAATATCAATCTTTGTTTTTTCAATTGTATTGGAATAATAAAGTAATTGAAGCCGCAATTCCCATCCCCATGATAATAATTATGTAGTCATTATATTTCCCTAAAACGAAGGGGAATAAAATTAACATTATCAATGGAAAAAATAATCTATTTTTTGAAAATAAAGTTATTGGATCAGCTTTTTTATTTCAAGTTGTTACACATAGAACTCCTACAACACTTGATAGTATAACAAAAGGTCCAGAAAATATAGCATCAGAAACTGGTATTAAAACAGATACAAAGAAACCAGATAAAGGATAAGATACAAATACTGCCACTGAAAATTTTCATTGACCAACTAATCCCTCTGTATATTTTGATAATTTAACTGCAGTACCAGATACTAATAAAATTAGCAATAGACTCATTATACTACCATCATAAATATTAGCAGTAAACCCGTAGGTAAATATTCTTCATCATTGATTACCAACATTAGTTAAATTTCTATTAGTAGCACCAAAGAATAAATCAATAGCCCCTGGTAGAACGTTTAATTTACTTAAATAAAAGAACGTTGCTAATAATGAAGCAAGTGGTAATAGAAAGAAAAATATAAATAATATTGAAGAGTTTATAGTTGTAATTTTCATTCTTGCAACCGCTGTTTTTAATTTAACATTATCAGATTTTGAAGGATTTGATAACATATCATAGAGTTCTTCATTAGAAAGATTTTCAATATTTTCTTCATTATCATCTTGATTAACTGTAGATTCATCTTTAATTTTTACTATTCTTGAAAAATGAGTATTTAGTTTTTCTTTTATGGAATCTAAACTATTTACAGTGATTGTAATTCCCTCTAAAATAATTTCTTCAACTTCATCTGAAAAAGCAATATTTAATATATTAATTTTTTCTCTTTTGCCAGATCTAAGAGATGATTTTATTTTATCTAAACTCCCATCACTAGTTACAGGGTAACCAATAGTAACTCTTAATATTTTAAATTCTTTCTTATCATTGTGTAAATAAGTAACATATTCATTACTATATTCTTTAATAGCTTTATACTTTTCAACTTTAACTAAATAATTAATCAAATTTAGCTTTAATTTATTTAAATCTACCTTCATAATTACACCTAATTTTCTATCATATTTATTCTAACATTAAATTCGTCAGGAATTTCAGATACAAATTCTAATTTTTTATTAGTTATAGGATGATTAAAGACCAGTTTATGAGCATGCAAGTATTGACCATACTCAATTTTTGAGTCTTCTTTATATGAATATAAAGAATCACCCAGTACTGGATGATTTATATAACTTAAGTGCACCCTGATTTGATGAGTTCTACCTGTATCTATTACACACTTCAATAATGAGTGTTTAGTAAATCTCTTTAACACTTCAAATTTTGTTATTGCTCTCTTAGAATTCACTTCAGTCACAGCCATTTTTTTCCTATCAGTTCTATGTCTACCAATCGGAGCGTCAATTAAACCTTTATTTGATTCAACAACTCCATGCACTAAAGCAATATATTCCTTATATATTTTATTTTCACCAAGCATTTTAACTAATACTTTATGTGCATTATCCGTTTTTGCAACTATTAATAAACCATTGGTATTCTTATCTATTCTGTGAACTATTCCAGGTCTTAAGACACCATTAATTGAAGAAAGATTTTTAATTCTAAATAATAAACCATTTACTAATGTTCCTGATAAATTACCTGGAGCTGGGTGAACTACTAATCCATTAGGTTTATTTATAACTAAGATGTCATTGTCTTCATATATGATATCAAAATCAATATCTTCTGGTAATGTATCTAACTTTTCTGGTTCTGGGATCAGAACTTCAATAGTATCATTTGGTTGTAAAATATATTTAGAGTTGACCACCTCTTCATTAACCTTGACTTTTTTTTGTTCAATTATTTTTTGAATATATGTTCTAGAAAAATTATAATCATCAGTAAGTTGTTGAACTAAATATTTATCTATTCTAATTGGCTCTGATAAAAAACTATACTTAATTTTTTGTTCCATTAACTTTTTCCCTTTTTAATGCCTTCCAATTATTACTTAGTTCTTTTCTTTTTGCTAAATAATCTTTAAACTTTAAATAATACTCGTGATCTTTTTTATAGAACTTTGCTCAATAAATTAAATATAATTCTTTTAAAGAATCTTTATATTCAGTATATTCATTATAAAGTATTGTATTGCTTTTATACTTATATCTCATCAAACCATCTACTACATAGATAACAAATGCTATAACTAACATTACAACAGCAATATTTACAAATAAGTCTGCCAAGTTAAAAATATATCCGTTTGATCCGAGAATACTAAAATCTCAATGTAAAAAATCAATTACTCCACCTTTTATTCCTGTAACAGCTTCTTCTGGAGCCCACATTCTAGCCAATAAATTTCCATAACTACCTGCTACCATTAAAGTAATTCCTATAAGCCAGTACTTTTCTCTAACAAAAATAAAAATTATTAAGATAAAAAATGAAACAACCGCTGCAATAGATATTGCTAAAATTGGGCTTCCAGAGTTCATCCCGTAAGCAGCACCAGGATTAATTTTATAATCAAAATTTATTAAACCTTTTATAAAGGTTCTAGTTTCTCCTTGTTTCATATTAATTTCTATTAAGTATTTTGAAATTCAGTCAAAAAACAACAAAAAGGAAATTAAAGGCATACATATTAATACCTTAAATTTCCAATTATATTTATGTTTTTTAAGATAATTAGTTACAAAAGTAATTTTATCTTTCATCTAAATTTCACCTAACTGTTTTAAAACATCATAACAATTTTCACAAACATCATCTTTAAGTTCATCTGAAATTGTTCAACATCTTGCACACTTTTGACCTTCTTTTAATTTTACATTAATTTTAGCTATTATTGAATCATCTTTAAGTAAATCATTTGAGAATTTAATTGTATTTACTATAAATATTTTATTTAAGTCTTTCACATCTTTTAAAAATGAGTATTCCTTACTTAAAGTTACTTCTAACAAGGCATCGAAACTTTTTTTAATTATTTTTTCATTTCTAGCATGTTCAAGCGCTTCATATGCAACTGTTTTAAACTCCATTATTTTCTTTCATCTAGAATCAAATTCCTCATCTTTTAGATAGTTTTGTTCTTTATAATCAACTAAATGTATTGATTCTTTTTTATCATTAAGATTCATTATTGAATAGACCTCTTCAACAGTATGTACAAGAACTGGTTTTAATAAATCTAATAAACATCATAGTTGTTCATACATAACCGTTTGAACTTGACGTCTTCTTTTTGAGTCTTTTGCATATACATATATAATATCTTTAATAAAATCTAGATAAAAAGAAGATAAATCATTAACAATATAGTTGTTTAACAATTTATAACCTTGGTTAAAATTATAAACATCAAGAGCTTTGTGGTAACTGTTTTTTACTTTTGATAACCTGTGAAGTGCATATTTATCGACTTCCTCAAGCTCTCTTTGATAATCAGTCTCTGGGTTAAAGTCAACTAAATTATTTAGTAAAAATCTAAGAGTATTTCTAATTTTTCTATATGATTCTGAAACTTGTTTTAGTATTTCTTTTCCTAATCTTTGATCATCTGTGAAGTCTGTAGTGAATACTCAAAGTCTAAGTATATCAGCTCCTAAATCATCTGTAATGGCAACAGGATCAATAACATTGCCAAGGGATTTAGACATCTTTTTACCCTTTTCATCATTTGTCATTCCATGTGTAATAACAAATTTATATGCTGGTTTACCATCATATACAACAGAGTTAATTAACGAAGAGTTAAATCAACCTCTATATTGATCATTACCTTCTAAATACATATCATAAGGACGTTCATAACCTCATATATCTTGAAGTGCTATGTTTGATGACCCCGAATCAAATCATACATCTAATATATCTTTTTCTTTTTCTCAACCTTTATTCTTATATTTTGTTGGTAAAAAGAAATCAGCATCTTCTTTGAACCAAGCATTAGTACCATATTTTTCTATTACATTAATTGCATGTTCAATTACTTCTAAATCTAGACGAGGTTGTTTTTTTTCATCAAAAAATGCAATAATCGGGACACCTCATAATCTTTGCCTTGATATTGTTCAATCATTTCTTTCTTTAATTATATTTCTTAGTCTTTCTTTAGACCATTCTGGATTTGTATTAACTTGTTCAACAATTACTTTATCTATTTCCTCTTTTACAGAACTTAAGCCTAAAAATCATTGACTAGTAGCTCTAAAAATTACTGGTAACTTTGTTCTTCAATCGTGCGGATATGAGTGTTTAACAAACTTAAGTTTAATTAAAATTCCACGGCTTTCAAGGTCTTGTCCTATTATTTTATTAGCATCCTCGTAGAATATTCCTTCAAGTCTTTTATCATTTACAGTTACATCATATTTTCCTTGGTTATCTATTGGTGCAAATGGTTTAATATTATGAGATTTTACTATTAAAAAGTCATCTTCTCCAAATCCACCAGCAATATGAACTAAACCAGTTCCAGATTCACTAGTAACATGGTGACCAATTACAGTAAACCCAGTTTTATCTAAATACCATGGATGTTTATAAGTAAGATTTACTAATTCTTTACCCTTATATTCTCTGACAATATTATAATTTTTTCACTCCACTGTTTCTGTAAATTGTTCTACTAAGTCTTTTGCTATTATATAGTTTTTATTTGTATCTTTATTATTTAATACGCAGTAGTCTAATTCCTCTCCAAAAGCAATCAATTGATTTGCAGGAAGTGTTCAAGGAGTGGTTGTTCAAATAACTAAATTAGTATTATTAAAATCATTATTATTAATTATTTCACAGGCTACGTAAACACTTGGAGATCTTAATTCCTTATATTCAATTTCAGCCTCAGCTAAAGCAGACTCACTTGAAGGAGACCAATAAATTGGTTTTAAATCTCTATAAACTAAATTTTTTTTAACCATTTCTTTGTATAGTCTAAGTTCACTTAATTCAAAATCATGAGTAAGGGTCAAATATTTATTATTATAATCACTAAAGATTCCTAATCTTTTAAATTGATTAAGTTGTACATCAATTTGTTCTAGTGCATATTTTTTGCACAATTCTCTAAACTCAACTGGGTCCATGCTTTTTCTATCAATACCAGTTTTTGTAATTGCTGTTTCGATTGGAAGGCCATGAGTATCTCAACCCATTATGTAAGGAGAGCAATAACCTGTATGGTTTTTTCATCTTATAATTAAGTCTTTTAAGATTTTATTTAATGCATGACCAACATGAATATTTCCATTTGCATATGGTGGACCATCATGTAGGATAAAAGTTTTTCTTCCTTTATTATTTATAATTCTTTTATTATAAATATCTTTTTCTTCTCAATTTTTTTCTATAAGTGGTTCTTTGGTTTTTAAATCTGCTTTCATATCAAATTCTGTTTGATACATAAGCAAAGTATTTTTATAATTTTTTTCCATTTTTTTCCTCCTTAAAAACAAAAAAAACTCCTGTATAGGAGCGAATTTTCTACGCGGTACCATCCTATTTTAGACACTACAATAGTGTCCCTTAATTTTGATATTTACGCAATCTAACGAGGAGTTCTACTAAACAAATTGTTTTTCTTCCCCCATGACTGAAGTAAGTGATAAATTTATGTGATCCCTACTAATTCACACCAACCATTAGCTCTCTTTAAGTTTTCTACAAAAATCCGTGTCTTACTTATGCATTTTATATTTATATAATTATTATATACATATTTTAGTTACTATTAATAATTTTTATTACAATTTCACTTATATTTTTTTTAATAACTTCATTGTCATCATTAAATAAATGACTATTTTTATATAATAATTCATTTACATATTCATGAATGTTATTAGGGTCTGCTTGAATTTTTTTTAATGTTATTGCCATATCATCTTTTAATGCATGAGCTATACCGATTGATTTATATATTATTTTCTCAGCATTTTGTCTTGTAACTTCATAAATTCCTTGAACCTTATCAATTCCTTTATTTAAGTATTCTTCTTTTTTATGGTAAATCTCTAATTTTTTCTCTAAAGCTAATATTTTTTGTTTCAGTATTTCGTTTTCTTCCATAATTACCTTACTTTTTTTTCTTTATTTTGAATATTTTTCTTAAAAATCGTTGATTTTGTAACTTTCTTTTTAGTTAAATCTGTTCTACCGGTTTCTTCAAAATGTTTATCTCTTAGTGAATTAAGTTCACTTATTGAGCTACATCTCTTTAAATCTCTAATATATTTATTTGATAATTTTGCTATAACACTTGCACCATAACTGTCTTTCTTAAACTGCTTAGCTTTTTTATTAATATGCATAAAACTTAGTAAAAAGAAGAAAAATATGAAGCCAAATGTTACTAAATATGGTACTCATAAATGTGTAGTTAGTTTAAAATCTACACTTGATGATGGAAACTCTGGAGAGCTATAAACTAAATTCGTTGCATTGACCCATCCAGCTTGCATAACATTCATCATATATCTTTGCGGTAGAAAATATAATATTAAATTAAGCCATTCAAGTTTTGCGATACTTTGATATGGGAATGCAAGACCAAGTAAATTATAACAAAGCATAAAGATAATTATCACAACAATATTACCTAACATGTAATTTTTATAAAATATATAAACTGTATAGCATATTAATATTGATAATAATCATAATAAGAATGCACCACTTATAAACATATATCAATTAACATTTTTAACAAGTTGTCTTTGTTCTTTAAAAAATATTACAGTTAACGTAAGCATTATTAAACCAACAATAAAATTAATTGTTAAACTAGCAGCTAAATGAGATATTGGTCTCAAATAATTGTTAGCTTTAGAATAAGTTAATCTTTCTGTAAAACCTGTAATTCTACTCATATTAATAGTTCGATAAAAAGTATGACAACCATTTCTAACTATCAAACTACCTAATGCACTTGCGAAGATGAATGGATCAGTGCTTTTAAATGATAATCATATAAATTGTGTAAATATAATTATAACTACACCTAAAAACATATTTAATGGTGAAAAAATGAATGATTTTATTCATAATCAATATAACCTATTAAATACTTTGTAATTATTACTATTTTGCTTAATTACCACTTTGTTTGCTTCTGACATTTCCTCTTCCACCTTTTATTTTTAAAGTTTTAGTTTTCGTGCTCTTATTTAATAAATTCCTTAGTTCTATTATTTGCTCTAACTCATCAGTTGTTGATGCCCTTTTTATAGCATAAATTAAACCAAGATGTTTCTTGGTATTTGAAAAATTTTTATACTTCTTATTCATATCTTCAAACATATTTCTAAATATTTTTACTAAAATAATAATGGATATAAGTATTAATATTACACTTACTAAATAGGGTATTCAAAAATTACCACCATAACTAAATGAATTTACTTCCATTCTTGGATCATTAACTCAACCTGATGCCATTATGTTTAGCATGTACCTTTGTGGGAATAAAAAACTAGAAATTATAACACCTTCTGATTTTTCAAGTGTGCTATAAGGAATACCAAGACCTAGCAAGTAAACAGGCCCATAATAATATAAATTACCAATTACAAATGCTAATTCTATTTTTTTGCAACTCATACCAATAATAAAAGCCATTACATTAGATAAAAAAACTAACAGAAAGAACCCAGCAAAAAATACAGCTCAGTTAACATTTTTTATTAACTCCCTTTGATCTTCAAATGCCATTGCTATCATAATTAATATTCCTGTAACAACTAAATTTACAAGTTGATTAAACAATATCATCGAAGTAAAGACAAGACTTTTAGATAACGAAGTACTAAATAATCTTTGAAAGAATAAATTAGTTTTAAAATCATGAATAGTTTTAATAAAATTGAAAAGACAATTTCTAATAGTACCGATTCCTATTGCACTTGCTAATATAAAAGAATCGTATACTATATTTTGACCAGCATTTTTAAAAGCAAGCCAAACCACCATAGTAATAATTGTTATGAATCAACCAGAAAAGATTAAAAAAATATCACTTCTATAATTTGTGAACTGTATGCCTAATATTATTTTAAATATTTTTCTTTTGCTATATCTCATCTATTTTACCTTCTTACTTCATTTTTTCTAGTCTTTTCATGATTCTATTTTCTTGTTTCATTAACCTAATTTCTTCTTGAATATACTTTTTCTTTAATAATACTAACTTACTAATTTCTTTTTCTGTCATGCTAGTAGTTTTTTCACTAGCATAATTTAATATATTATTAGATTTAAATATTTTCATTAAAGTGTTTTCTAAATAAAAAAAGAAAAATACTACTTTATCTAAAAAAATAAAAATTGATTTTTTATAAGGTAAGTCTGAATCAATTTTTCATATAGCCTTTTTTGTTTTTTTCATATATGTAATTAATTGATGAATCATTCCCTTTAGAGATTCAATGCTTTTTTTGTTTAAAGCAGTTGTTGATACAGCGATGAGTTGATTATAAAGTTCATTTATATAGTAATTAATATTTTTCACTTCAACAATTTCAGGTTCATTTTCATACTCTTGGTTAATTTCTAAAAACTTATTATATTGTTCTTTAAATAAATTATAGTGAACTTCATAGTTTTGAATTATTGGTTTAAAAATTGGGTCAGGTTTAACTTGTACTTCTTTATTAACAATCGCTTCCATCACTTGTAAAGAATAAGTTTCAAAGTTTATATTCTTATCCCAATCATCGGTGTAATCATCAGAAATTATTAATCCAGTATCTAGTACAACAACTCTATTGCATAAATAGTGAAAAGTAGAGTCATCTGGTGATATTATTACGAAAGTAGCATTATTGTTTTCTTTATATTTCTTAAGAAAATTTAGAATTCTCACTTTAAAATCAATTCCAATTGTTGATGAAACTTCATCAAGAACAACTAATTCTGGTTTATGTATTATAGCTAACGCAATTGAAAAAAGTTGTAACCAAGAAGTATTACAACTATTTAAAACTTTATTTCATCTTGAAGTTATATCAAAAGTAAACATAATTTCATCAAGTCATTCTTTATCATTAATATTAAAAATTTCTTTATACAAATTAAAAATTTCTTTTATTTTAAATCCATCAGGTCATGTAGTTTGTCTAAATTGAAACCCAATAGATGACAATGCATTACCTTGATTAAAATTATATTCTAAAATTCCACCGGTATTTTTTATTTGACTTGCTATTAATCTACCCAAAACACTTTTTCCAGATTGATTAGGACCAATTACACTTACTCCTTCTCCCCTAAAAATTTTTAAATTAACTTTTTTAATAGCTCAAATTTTTTTATTAAATACTTTAGAAACATTCTCTAATGTTACAATTCAATCTTTTTGTTCCATCCTTATACCCTCTACTTATTTTTATTAACAAAGTTATAAACCATTTTCATATATTCATGATTGTGTTCAATAAATGTTCTAATATGTTCTCCTGTTTCAAATACTTTAATTTGATCTTTTTTTATAATATGTTTTCTCATTTCATAAATTTTTTCTGAATCTTTATAACTAGTTATTTGATCTTGTTTTGAATGTATAAATAAAATCGGAAATGACTTTTTACATATTGATAATGTTTCAAAGATAGGTTTTTCTAAAACATCAATCTTATGCTTTTTATTATACATCTCTAAAAGTTTCTTTACTAAACCTTCAGACATTTTATTATTTAAAATTTTAACATAACTAGACAGTAAAGTTTTTAAAACTTCATTTAAATGTAAAAAAGTTGAGTCAGATATCCCAAGTTTAACTTTATACTTTTTATAATTTGAAGATAATGCAAAACGATTTAAGACATGGGCTCCCATGCTATATCCAATCAAAATCACTTTTTTAACTTTAAAATTATTATTTAAAAAAGTTAAGGCTGCTTCTAAATCTTTATGTTCGTGTACTCCAAGTGTTATTGGAGATGGATCTGAACTACCATGGTTTCTAAAGTCAAATGAAAATAAATTAAAACCTAATTTGCTTAAAAAATAACTTGAAATAAATGAAGATTCTTTTGAAGATGAATATCCATGTAAACTTACTACTCAAACTTTTGACTTTTTATTTTTACTATATATTGCCTTTAATTCTTTATCATCAAATGACTTAAAAGATGTTTCTTTAATTAAGTTATAATCAATATTAAGTTTGAAATCATTACCTATTTCATTATCAACTGCATCTTCATAAAGTTTAATAATATCAACCGACTTAAATTTACTTAGATAATCTCTTGAATCTATATTTCTTTTATTTAATAAATTAAATAAATTTTCTATTAAAAAATCCATAAAATCTCCTTCAATAAATATTATATAAAAAAAATACCCGTTAATTAGAAACTTCTAATATTTGGGTATATTTTATTGTAAACAATTATCATTACCGTTTGACCATTCAGCTCCAAAACGACAACTATTTCAATCTTTATCAACTTTTTCTTGAGCAACTTTAAATTTCTTCATAAAATCTTCAAGCTCTGCTTTATTTAAAAGTTTTTTATTTTGATATGCCTTATAAAATTTATATTGACCCGTTCCAAATGCTTCGTATGATCTAGAATATGGTTGAATATAGTTAACAACATATTGAATAGGCATTGCTTTTGTGTATAAAGGTAACATAAAGAAATATTTATAAAAATAATTATACTCTTGCTTTGCATACTCTTCATATCTCCTAGTTATACTGTCGACTATTTTAGAGTTTATCGCATTTAATGTTTCAAATTCATTAAGACCTGTAAACATTTCAACAGAACTTGTTGTTTTTAAAGAATTCCTAATATAGTATCCAGAGTTATTAATTTCTTGATAGTCTTTATCATTGGCCTTTGATTTATCAAACACCTTATTTGTATTTATGTACCCTTTATATGAACCATTAAATGTAAGAGTATCTAAGAATGTTGAAGGGTCTTTATAATCTGGAGACCATCCGCTTAGAAATAAGTCTGTTCTACCTTCTTGACCAATTCCTCTATAATCATCATTCGATGATGGGGTTCAAGTTTTTATATATAGAGGGTTATTTTCAATATTATTAAAATCTTTTATCATAAAATTGATATAGGGATTAAATGAATTACTTGTTGATGGAGACAATGCTAAACTTAGTTCAATTCTATTATCACTTCTAATTGATTCAATATTGTTATCTTTAATAAATTTATTAATAGAATTAATTAGTTCATTTCTGTCTTTATGCATTATTTTTTTACTATTATTTAGTAACGGGTCATTTCCATCCTGAAGAGTATATTCACCACTTGATTCACCACTTGAATTTTTCCCAGATGTATTTGTTTCATTATCAAATACATCCGATACAAATCTAGTATAATCTTTGTTATTATTGCTAGGGTCTTGTGCAACACTATAACCTGTAAAAACATTTCTAATCATTTTTGAAGGTTTACCCACTTCATCGATTGTTTTTGATAAATATCTGACAGCTTTTGATCTATCTAAAGACGTACTTAAAAATGCTCTTACATCAGTTGATTGCAACAATCTTGAAGCATTTAGCGCTCTCTTTTGTTCGATGACTCCGCGTGATGCATCATTAAGATTTCTATTATAGTAGTTATAAAACATAACAAAGGTTCCGGCTAACTCTACTGACTTTGTCGCATATGCTCCTTCAAACCTTGGATTATTATAATCACTACCAATATAATCATTTCAACCTTTTAAATCATCTGCACTTAAAATAAACCCTGATGTTGAATTAGATTCAAATAAGGTTCTTGTTCTTGAAGATGAAGCTCCTTCTAAATAGTTAAACTCTAATCTTTTAATATTTACATCGTCTTTTAAGACATAGTTAGGATTAGCTTCTAATACAATTTTACTATTAGGGTTTACTTGTTTAGGTAGGTATGCTCCATCAAAATATGTATCATTGTAATTTTTCATATCTGATTTTGTTTCATCATAAATTGGAGAAAAAACAGAGTATGTTAATAAACTTTCAAAAAAAGGAGATCCTTGTGATAGTTTAAATTTTATTGTATTTGCATCATCGTTAGGAATTATCCCAAATTTATTACTATTATAATATTTATTAAAAACATTATTTATTTCTTCTTGTGTTACGCCATCTTTGTTTTCAAGCTCTGCAGTTTCATCAAAGATTTCTTGTGCTCCTTGTATAAAAGAAGTATAAAGACTTGAAACATCAGACCCATTTCCAGGAATTAGAGCATATCTCGCTGCTCTAATTACGTCTGAAGGTAAAATTTTTCTTCCTTTGGTTCCGTCAGATGCAGTTCAATATAAATTGTCTCTAAATTTATAAGTTCATTCTGTATAATCACCATTATGAACACCAACATAATTATAGTTTGAGTTTGAGTTTTGATCTAATTTATTTGACTCATTTGCACCATACTCACTTTCAACCAAAGCACCATATATTCTTCCGTATTGATCAGTAGATAAAAGAGTTTCAAATGTATTTGCTAATATTATTGCATCTTGTGCTTGCATAGTATGAGCTGTATTTCAACTTGTAACATTGTAACTATAAGTATCTTTATAAACATCAACATCAGTTTCTCTGTTCATTAAATAATCTAATGAAATACCACAAGAAATAGTAGAAGAAGCAACAATTGTAGTTACACCGACTAAACTAAATAAGGATATTAATTTTTTAAATATTCTATGCATTTAATTCAGCTCCTTTTGCTTTATTTCGCTTTTAATTTTTCTTATTTCTCTTTTATTCGCTCATATAAAATGCCCTTCTTTAACTTCTTTAAAATAAGGGAGATCAAATAAGTAATCTACATGCTCGTTTTCAGGTTCATAAGTTAGTAGTTTTGTTTCATTTGATAAATCTGGTTCTGGAATTGGTATTGCTGATAACAATGCTCTTGTATAAGGGTGTAATGGGTTATTAAATAATTCTTCTGCATCAGCTAGTTCAACTATTTGCCCTCTATAAATTACAGCAATCCTGTCAGCTATGTGTCTTACTACGGATAAATCATGTGCAACAAATATATAAGTTAGGTCCATTTTAGTTTGGAACTTTTTAAATAAATTTAAAACTTGTGCTCTTATAGAAACATCAAGAGCTGATATCGGTTCATCAGCAACAATTACTTTAGGTTTCATAACTAAACTTCTTGCAATTCCCACCCTTTGTCTTTGACCACCAGAAAATTCATGTGGGTATCTTGAGAGATGTTCTGGTATTAAACCAACCGATGTTATAGCATTTAATATGATATCCTTTTTAACATCATTTCACTTTACTTTATCCATTGTTAGTTGATTATTTGGGTTTTCTGCATTATACCTGTTTAAATAATCTTTTTTAAGATTTTCATCTTTATATAATTGAGGGTAGTTTTCTAATCCTTCCGCAACTATTTCTTCAATAGCCATTCTATCATTTAAAGATGAACCAGGATCTTGGAAAATCATTTGAACATTTCTTCTAAATTCTTTTTTCTCAGCTTTTGTTTTTTTCTTTCCTAAATAAGAATTTTTAATTATTTCATCTAATGAAGGCATATCTAAAAAATTAATAAGCTCTATAAATGATTCTTCCTCTTCTTTGGAATAAGGTTTTTCGATATTTTTTCATGAGTAATAATAATTGATTAACTCATCATCTTTAACTATGTTTTTAGATATTACTTTTTTTATTTGTTTATATTCATTTTCTAATAAAATTATTGCTTTTTCATCAATGCTATTTTGGTCAATTATTTTTTTAAGCTCTTTTTCAAATACTGTTTCTTTTAGTAATGTAGAAAGATACTTAATTTTATTTGTTATAGTTTTGTTTTTATTAAAATCTTTAAATATTTTTCCAATAGCTTTAATGTTAATGTTTTTTGATGTTCAAAAATCTGTTAGGAACGATAATAATAGTTGATATTCTTTATCATTTTCTGAAACATTATTAGACTTCATTATACTTAATTGTCTATTACACTCATTTCAAAAGTCTGAACGACTTATATATACTTTACTATTGTAAAAATCTATAAATTTACTTCTCTTACTCATTGGTGATGAAAGAGCTAATAATTGTTTATGCATTTCTTCAAATCATTTCAAATCTGTTAAAAATTCTCTATGGTTTTTTACAATTGTAGATCAGTTTTCCATAAGTTCATAAAAGTTTTTTAATAAGTCTTCAAATTTATTTATACTATGTTTTAGTAATGATATATTTTGTATCGATTTATATATTGTATCTACATATTTTTTTAGTTTTAAAATAGTTTTTTTTGTTTCTTCTAACTTTGTTAATATTGATTTTTCCAATTTATTAGGAATACTATCAATATAGTCACTAATACCGCTTACAAACTTTATCATTCTATCTTCAAATAAAACAATTTTATTAATTAACCTTAAATCAGATAATACAACATCATTTATGTAGTTAATTTTATTTACACTTTGAATTTTTTTAAATTCATTATCTGTTAAAGTATTAGTTTTAAGTTTTTCATAAACATTTTTTAAATATTTTATTCTATCATTGATTTCTGAACTTGTTACATTCATTCTAACTTTCATAATTGAAATATAACTCCCAATCTTTTTAGTAAGAATTTTAAGATTGGTTGGTTTACCAACTAAAACTTGTCCATTAATATAAACGGTCCCATCTTTAATTGGTTGCACCCCTACAATAGCTCTACCTATTGTGGTTTTTCCACTACCAGATTCTCCAACTAAACCAAAGATTTCTCCTTTATAAACATCAAAGTTTGCCCCTTTAACAGCAATATTTCTTTTACCTTTGCTTTTAAATTCTATAACTAAGTCCCTAATATTTAATAATGTTTCATTATTATTAGACATATGTTATCCTACCTTTTCCACTTCTTTGATTCTACTTTTAAGATTCTTAAGTACTTCTGGTTTTTCCACTTTTGGAGATCTTTCATCTAGTAATCAAGTTTTTGCGTAATGAGTTTCACTTATTTTGAACATTGGCGGTTCTTTAATATAATCAATTTCTAATGCATATTTATTTCTTGGTGCAAACGCATCACCTTTAATATTATTGAAAAGTGATGGTGGTGTACCTTCGATAGAAAATAGTTCTTCACCTTTTTTTCCAAGTTGCGGTAGTGAAGAAAGCAGTGCTCAAGTATATGGATGAGCTGAATCATTGAATATATCTTTTATAGTTCCTACTTCAACTATTTGACCAGCATACATAACTGCAACTCTATCTGCGATTTTAGCTACAACACCAAGATCATGTGTTATAAAAACTACTGTAAATTTATAAATTTTTTGTAGTTTTTTAATTAGTTCTAATATTTGTGCTTGGATAGTTACATCTAATGCAGTGGTTGGTTCATCACAAATTAGAATTTTCGGTCTACACGCCAATGCAATCGCAATAACAACACGTTGTCTCATTCCTCCTGAGTATTTTCCGGGAATATCTTTATAACGTTTTGCAGCATCATTAATACCAACTTGTTCTAATAGTTTTATAGCTTCTTTTTTCGCATCTCCTCTTGACATACCTTGTTGTTTTCTTAAAACCTCAGATATTTGAAAACCAACTGATAATAATGGATTTAATGAAGTCATTGGATCTTGAAATATTGTTGCTATTGTTTTACCACGTAGTTTTCTAACTTCTTTAATAGCTCTGATTTTACTTATTATTGAAATTCCTCTAATTTTGTTTCAATCATAAATTATATTTTCTAAATGGTTTAAATCTATAGTTTTATTATCTAATATGTCCATGCAAATATCTTTTAATTCGCTTTGAATTCTATTTAGAGAAAGATTATTTATATAAAAATCAATTATAAAATTTTTATCGATATCATTAATTGTATTTGTATCAATATAAGTGCTTATAATTTTAATTAGACGATTAATATTGCTTTCAGCTTTTAGGCTTAGTTTCTTTATTTTTTTTATATTAATTTCATTAATAATTATTTCATCATATAAGTTATTAATTTTACTTTTTGCTAATTCTAAGTTATTTGATAATTCAATATTTAATTTTATTTCTTCAATTTTAGAATAAAACTTTGGAGAATTATTATTTTTGCTAAACATTTTATTTTTACTAATATCAAGTTTTAATTCTTGTTCTTTTAATTTTTGACCTAAACTTTCTAAAACAATTTTGTGCTTATGAGTTTTAACAGAATCAATAAGTTTAAGTGAAATTAAAATAGTTTTTAAATCTTGTATTTTGTTTAAAATATTTTCTTTGAATAGAGCATTACCCTCTGATAATGATAATTTGTTTAAAAATTTAATATCTTTTTCAATTTTGTATGCACTAGTTGATGAATAAGTTGGTATTAACTTATATATATTATCTATTTGCTTGTATGCCTTTTTAATATTTTCTTTTCCTATTTTGACTACATTTTTAATAAGATCTTTAGCAATAAGTGGACTTTGTAAATTTACAATGTCTATTGGTTTATCAAAATAATTACTATTATCTTCAGGTCTATAGACTATTGAACCATTACTTATTCAACCATTTGATTCAATCATTCCAGTAAATGTTTTAGTAATAACAGACTTTCCACTACCAGATTCTCCAACTATGGCTAATATTTCTTGACTATAAATATCAAGATCAACATTTCTAATAGCTGTTAAAAATCTACCTCTAACTTGAAATTTAACTTCCATATTTCTAACTGATAAAATTCTATTTTCTTTATTCATTGTAAATCCTATCTATGAGTTTTAGGGTCAAGTGAATCTGCAAATACTTTTCCCGCTAAGAAAAATAATAATGATATTCCTCCAACAAATATTACTGGAATAATTAATAAATGTGGGTAAACTTCTCAATCAGAACCTAATAATAATTCGTTTAATATTGAACCCAATGAAGCCTGATCTAAACTATTTGTTACAAAACCAAAATTATAATACGCTAGCAAAGAGTCTAATCCAATAGCAGTTGGTATTGCAAAAGTTGATGTTTGAATGATAATTGGAAGTATTTTTGGTAATATATTTTTTTTAATAATCTTATGATTTGGAGTACCAAGAACTCTAGATGCAATATTATATTCTGCATTTCTAATGATAATAATTTGAACTCTTATTATACTTGATAATTCAATCCAACTTGTTAGAGAGATTGCAAAAATAATTATAGGAAGAGTAGAAATACCACCAAATAAAAATATTACTATTAATCATAAAATTAGAGAAGGTATTAATGTTAAAAATCTTGTTACTTCAATAAAAGTAATATCTAATTTTCTATAATAACCTCATATTGAACCAATAACTATTCCTAAAGCTATTTGAACAAGAGCAACGATAAATGTAAATATCAAAGTAGTCCTTGTACCAATTCACATCTTGGTTCATAAATCTTCACCAAATCTACCTAAACCAAATAAATGTTCTAGACTTGGTGCTTCAATATTAATTGAAGGTGGATTTACAGGAACTGGTTCTTGACCAATCCCTATTGAAGAAGCCATAATTATTACAATTACTAATAATATGATTGAAATTAAGAATGTTTTTGATTTTAAAACTCTTGTAAATACTGATTTTCAATAGCTATAAGGTTTGTTGTTTATTCTTTCCGCTTCTTCAAACTTACTACCAATTAATTTAAATAATTTTGGGTTAATTTGTTGCATCTCTTCAAGAGAGTATAAATTTTGTTCCATAAATACCTTTCTATTTTGTCAACTTAATTCTAGGGTCCATTACCGCAAGTAATAAGTCTCCTGTTAAACTCGAGAAAACACCAGCTGAAGCTGATATAAATATATATCCTAAAACAACATATGTATCTTTATTAGAAACACCATTTAAAATAAACTTACTCATACCATCAATAGATCAATGTCTTTCAACAAGAATACTAGAACCAAATAATGTGATAACAAATATTTCAGGCATTGTTTTCACTAATCTTATGCTTGCATTTCTAAATATATGAACATAAAATACATATCTTGAGCTTAGACCTTTGGAAATTGCAAACTTTGTATAATCAGAAGTCATTTCATCAATAACATATCTTCTAGTATTAACGATTATGTAAGGCATTATTAATAACATAACCCCCAAAACTGGTCAAATTTTTGTACTAAAGTTCGAATCTGCATAAGTACCATTAGCACCAAATACATAAATAGACATTTTGTATAATAAAGATATTAAAACAAGAGATGGTATTGCAGTTATTATTAAACTTGTTCCATTAATTGCGCTGTCAGTTGATTTGTCTTTATACTTTGCCGCTAAAATACCAAGAGGAACACCAATAATATACGAAAGAACAACAGCGATAGCACCAACACTAAATGAAATAGGAATTGATTTAGAGAAAGCGTCAAGAACTGGTGTACCTGGGACACCACCGCTTGCACTATTCATGAATGCGCCTAGATAAAACCATACTGTTGTTTTTTCCCCAACAATTTCGGTTCCTACCAAACTAGGATTCTTTATAATTTCTTTTGGTATAAATGGAGTAACATTTCTAAGATAAATAAATAATTGTTGAAATACACTCCCATAAGCACCATAAAGACGTTTTTTATTATCCAATAATCTATGATATTGTTCACTACCGTACTCAATATTTAATTTTTCTAAATTAACACCTGATAAATAGGCTGAATCAGTTGTAACAACACTCAACATGATAAAAATAATTGAAATTGCGATATAAAGAGTAATAAAAGCATATATTATTCTTTTTAAGGCATAACTAAATAAAGGTGATTTTCCCATAAATTCTTTTAAATTATTCCCGCGTTTTTTAAAAAAGAATTTCAACTTATCAAACTTACTTTTTTTTAAATCTGTTTCGTTATCATTTAATTCAATCTCTTCAAATATTTTATCAACTTTATCTACATTAATGAGATCTTGTTGAT
The DNA here is from genome assembly GCF_002237575.1 of Spiroplasma corruscae. NCBI lineage: Bacteria > Bacillati > Mycoplasmatota > Mollicutes > Entomoplasmatales > Spiroplasmataceae > Spiroplasma > Spiroplasma corruscae. Next base: position 271,672 of record NZ_CP022535.1, on the reverse strand, counting down.
CTAATTTCATAAACATTTCCTTCCTATACTACTTCCCTACAAATTAGAATGATATATAAATTAATAATTTGTATTATAATTTTATTTAAAGTTAAAAATATATACAAAACCGCATAAAAAAATGTCAATTTATAAAAAATACAAAACGGCATTTTCAACTCCTTTATGATAATAACAAAGCAAGGTTTAAATTGCAAGAATCAGAGGTTATATAATATTTAGTATTTAATAGTTTCTTAACTATATATTTTTTATGTAAAAAAATAACCATTATAAAATGAATATAGTATATTAAAATTTATAACTATATATAGCAAGAATAACAAATAATTTAAATAATTAACAAAAAAGAAATTATTAAAGACTAAATTTAATTCTAAAAATAAGAAAATTAAAATATTTAATAAATACGAAATTTATATATAGAATTAGAAAGTTTTAATCATACTAAATTATCGAGTTATTTGTATTAAATATAGCAATTACAATAGTTTTGAAAAATCTTAACTACATAACTTCAATGAAAAAATTTGATAATACAATATACAATCAGGAATTATAATTTTTTTATTAGCTTCTTAAAAAGATAAAATTAAAAACGCCGAACATTGTCAGCGTAAAAATATAATATCTGTATAAATTATTTTTCCACTTTACTTTCTATTGTAAATTCTATTTATATTATTTTAAATTATCATTTTTTTCTTAAGAAAGTTGGAAAATCACCATCATCATCTTCTGTATCTTCAATTTTTTGAGCAACTTTTGGTTGATTTGAAGACTTTTGTTCAACTCTATTTTCTTTTCAACGGTCTACTCTCTCGTTTATTTTATTATTATCTTGTTCTGTTCTCTTAACAAATTCATGTCTTTTTTCGTTTGAATTCAAAAAACTAGTTCTTTGTTCATAAGCAGTTTCTAAGTCTTCAGGTACTATTTCTTCTGATAAGCTTTGCTCAGCTTGAGCCGGTTTTTTAGGTGTAGTATTATTTGTTGTAATATTATTTGAGACATGTGCAGGTTCATAATCTTCATCAAAACCAGTTGCAATAACAGTAACTATTAATTCATCACCTAAATGTTCATTTATAGCAATACCAAAAATAATATTTACATCTTCACCACTTGCCTGTTGAACAATATCTACTGCATCATAAGCGTCATTTAAAGTGACGTTTTTTCCACCTGTTACGTTAATTATTGCATCTTTTGCACCTCTAACAGATGTTTCTAGCAAAGATGAAGTTATAGCTTTATTTGCAGCCTCTATAGCTTTGTCTTCACCAGAACCAATCCCAATTCCAAATAAAGAATTACCTTTACCCTTCATAACAGTTCTAACATCAGCAAAGTCTAGATTTATGACGGCTGGGACAGCGATTAAATCAGTAATTGTTTGAACTCCTTGCTTTAAGATATTATCTGCTTCTCTAAATGATTCTTTAACAGGTATTGAACCAATTATATCTAATAATCGATCATTCGAAATTGTGATAATTGAATCAACATATTTTCTAAGTTCTTCAATACCTTTAACAGCGTATGAGTTTCTTAATTTTCCTTCAAACCTAAATGGTTTTGTAACAATAGCAATTACCAAAGCGCCAGTTTCCATTGCAATTTTTGCAATTTCAGGTGCAGCACCTGTACCTGTTCCTCCACCCATTCCAGCAGCGACAAATATAAGGTCCGAATCAGAAAGAGCATTTCTTATTTCTTCTGCAGATTCAATAGCGGCTTGCTTACCAATTTCTGGGTTAGCACCCGCTCCTAATCCCTTCGACAATTCTTCCCCTAAAATAATTTTATTTGGGGCAATACTTGCAGAAAGTACTTGCGCATCTGTGTTAGCAATGAAGAAATCTACACCTTGTACATTATCTTCAACCATTCTGTTAACGGCGTTACAACCTCCACCACCAACTCCGATAACTTTAATTCTTGCAGTTTGTTTAAAATTCTTATCTAATGCCATATTTTTCACCTTTACTATCTATTCTTTGTCTTATCATTCATAAACTCATTATTAATAGGTACGCCGTTATTTTGATACCCATAACTTTTATCCACTTGATTGTTATTTTGCCAACTATGATTATTTTGCCCTAAATTTGCATTAAAATGGGAAAAATTTGCATTATTTTGCATATTTCTCTGAAAATGCAAACCATTGTTTTGGGTTTTTGAACCAATGTTATTATGGTTTCTCTGAACATAATTTCTTTGAACTTGTTTAAGAATTCTTGGATTGACAATCCCCCTATTAAATTGATTGTTTATATTTAAGTTTTGATTATTAAGTGGTTGCATAATTTGACTCTTATCAATTTCCAAATTACTTGTAATTAGTTTATCCGAGTTTTTATTATAAATTCTTACCATTTTAATCATACCACAAATACTAGTTAACCAAATTTCACTCGCGCCTGTAACAAGTGAGTAATATACAGATGCATTATTCTTAAACTTACTTCTTTGTAAAATCTTTTCAAAACCAGCAATTTCAGTCATTTTACCGACATGTAAAATTTTAAATCCATGGATACTTTCTTTTAGTTCATTTTCAATACATGCATCAGTTTTATCAACTATTCAATTTAATTCTTCTATAACTAAATTTTTAATTTGACTAGCAGTTAACTCACTTAATAACTTATCTTTAGAAATATATTTTCTATAAATTATAGATTCATTTTGGTCGTTAGATGAGAAATCTAATAACTTGAATATATATTTCTCAGCTACATCATTTTTACAATTTAATTTAGTTGCAATATTTGAGATTATATCCTTAATTCCAAAACTAACAGTTTCTTTTTTTACTAGGGTTTCTTTACAAAAATAACCTATATCAGTTTGATTTTTACCTCAGTTAATAGTTATAAAATTCTCTTTAAAAGATGCTTCACTATTTATTTGTCTAGCTATCGAGAACATATCACTTGTGATAAGTAATGAATCTATATCTGATTGTTTTATTACTTCTTTAAATGATTTATAAACCTTCTGGTTTACTGTATATATTTTTGCTAACATAGTTATGCTATGCACATTTGGAGCATTGATTGGTGTAATACCAAATTCAAATTGATTATCAATAATAAAATTATAAGGTTTTATGTTTATCATGACATTTCTTTTATCAAAGTTTATCTTATTAGCTTCACTGTGTAATAATCTAATATGTTCGTGTGTAACAATGTTTGGGAAATTTACTATTATATGAGAACTAACATCTTTGATTTGCAAAGTCTTAGAAGGAAGGACTACTGATATTCTAACTAACTTGTCTTTAAAGTTTGCATTATACGAGTTGATTGCTTTTCTTAACTTTTGTGAAACTCTATTAATATCAATTATTTCATCTTCATCAGTTAATCAAGTTCCTTTAACTCTTTCTTTATAAACTACCTTTAGACCTCTGTTATCTCTAAAAATACCAACAGCAAATTTAATTTCATCACGTTGAACTTCAAGAACAGCATATACTTCTTTAAACATATTTAATCACCCACTTTCTTAATTGCTCATAACTTAGCACTATGACTTCTATTATTATTTTCTAATTCTAACGATTTTGGCTTAATTGGTTTTTTTGTTAATATTTCAAACTTTTTATTTAATTCTATACTAATTGGTAACTTTTTGTAAAACTTCTCATTTATATCATATGATAGCGATTTAAAAAACTCTTTTACGACTTTTTCTTCTAATGAATGAAAAGTTATTATTGCTAAAACACCATTTATATTTAATATGCTTTGTGCTTGTTCAAGTGATAATTTTAAACATTCAATCTCATTATTTACATATATCCTTAATGCTTGAAATGTTTTTTTCGCTGGATGTTTTTTTTGTTTTAACACCTTTTGTGGTAATGCTGATTTTATAATTTCAACTAATTGTAATGTTGTTTTTATCTCTTGTCCAATACGATACTCACATATTTTCTTTGAAATTCTTGGTGCAAAACTTTCATTACCATATTTAAATAATATATTTGTAAGTTCTTGTTCGCTTAGATTATTAACTAAGTCTTTTGCAGTGACTTTGTTATTGTTATTATCCATTCTCATGTCTAATAAAGCATCTAAACGATAACTAAAACCCCTTTCAGGGTTATCAAAGTGCGGACTTGAAACTCCTAAATCGTAAATAATTCCATCGACTTTTTCTACATTATTTAAATACAATAATGATTTTATATTTATAAAATTTCCCTTCAAAATAGTAAAATTACTTGAAATTGCTTCAAGTATTTTTTCGGAATATTTAATTGCATCATCATCCTGATCAATACAAAATAAATGACCTTCTTTTAATTTTTCTAATATTTTTGCACTATGACCAGCCCTGCCCAAAGTGCAATCAACATATAATCCATTATTTTTTAAATCTAATATATCAATTGATTCTTGAAGTAATACGGATATATGTTCTTTTTCCATTTTATTTAACTCCGCCCAATTTTTCAGCAGCTTCTACAAGCTCTTTTTTAGCCATCTTATCGTAAGCAATAAATTTCTCTTTATCTCATACTTCGATTCACTCACCAGCCCCAGTGATTTGAACCATTTTTGCAATTCCTACTTCTTCAAGTAAATTGGCAGGAAGTTTAATTCTTCCTGAACTATCAATTTGTACCTCATCTGTGTTTGAAAAAATAGATCTAATTACAGTACGAGCAGATGAAAGTAGTGTGTTTTGATTTTGTAAACTCTTATAAAACTCATTAAAGTTTTCTGGAGTTCTAATTTCTAAACATTGACCATCAATACTTCTAGTTACGTAAACAACCGCCCCCAGTTTATTACGTAGTTTAGACGGTATTGTAAGTCTTAATTTACTATCAAGATTATGTTCAAAACTTCCGAATAGCATAATGCCCCACTTTCTCCCACACAACTATTATTATATACCACTTTATAGTATTTTCAAGGGAATTTGATAATATTTTAGTGTCTTACTTTTGCCTCAAAAGTTGTAATACTATTATCAATATCAGTCATTATTGTAAGATGATTCATCATTAATACATTTATATTTCTATTAGTAAAATTCTCTTTATTAGCACTAATAAATTGTTTTAATAATAAATTATAATAAAATTTAAAAGCTTTTAACAAGGATGTTGCGGTTACAGGGTGTAATTCTTCTAATAAGTCTGCAAACTCATCAATACTTCAATTAAAGTCATAACAATTAATATCCAACTCTTTTAATGAATAATTTATAGTTAATGGGATAATTTGATTAAAAATTTCTTTATACATTGGTATTTTCATATTAACCTCCATTATATAAGTCGATTAAAAATAAAAAAAACTTGCTATTAAATTGCAAGTTTAGTCTACTTTTTTTACTTCTTTGTTTTTATAATGTCCACATTCACGACAAACTCTATGTGGTCTAATCATACTTCCACAGTTTGAACATGAAATTATAGCAGAGCTTACTAATGCTAAGTGACTTCTTCTCTTATTCTTAGCAGCTTTACTGGTCTTTCTAAATGGTACAGCCATATTTTCACCTCCATGTTTAAAATTTATACTCTTTTAATTTGTCTCACCTATCATCAGTTTTATTTTTTTCTTCTAATTGATATTCATCTTCAGATAATAAAACATAATTGTTAGCAACATAAGAAATTTTACCATAATTATTTGTTAAATTTATAGGAATATTTAAAAGTATTTGTTCAATTGCATACTCTTTAAAATCAAAATCTTCTCCTATTACCAGGTTATATTGATCACTATTTTTTAAGTCAAAACAATATTCGTCAATTCAATCATAACTTTGGTCATTAAGCCAAAACTCAGTTCCATCACGAGCATCTATAACAAAAATATCACATTTAATAATCGAGTTAATTGAAAGTAAATTTATATTTTTATCAAAATAAGCAGTTCCTTTTATAGTTAAATTCCTAACCTTCTTAAGTAATTCCTTATTAAGTTCTATTACTTCTGAAAAAAATTCATTAATTTGTAATTTACTATTTAAATAAAAGTCCTTTTTAAGCATTCTATTTTACCTCAATGTTATCTTTTTTTAGACAATCAACTACTTTGGCAAAATCACTGTTAATATCCTCTTCTTTTAATTGATTTATATTTGAATTAAATTGTAATGAGATTGTAATTGATCTTTTATTTTCTTTTTCTAAAAGTTCATCAACATAAATATCAATTAAATCTCAACTGACTAAATTTTTTAAGTTCTTAATAGATTTATTAACTACATCTATAAATTTAACTTTATCATCTAAAACAAATGTAATATCTCTAGTAGATTTCTGGAATTTTGAAATTTCACTTATTAATATTTGTGGTTTTTTTAAAGTTTCTATTTTACTAATGTTCAATTCAGATACATATGTATGATCTAGTTTTAATGATTGTTCAAATCTAGGGTTTAATTTGTATACAAATCCTATAAGTTCTTTTAGATAAAATACTTCATAACATATATATGGGTGTATATCAATAACTCTTTTTTTCATTTCTTCAAATGTAATGTCACTAATATTTAAATTATAACTTGTTATAATTTGTTCTAATATCCCTTTTATATAATAAAAAGAAGATTTTAAATGTAAATTATTATATTTTTCATTATGTAAAGTTCCAGATATCAATATTGATAAATGTTTCTCACGTAAACCATTAAGATTATAAATATCAGCAAATTCATATAACTTTAAGTTTTTTGTACCTCTAGCAGCATTAAAACCAGCTGTATCAATTATAGACCATGACAAATTAGTTCTATAAATTTCTTTAAATTTACTTAATGGTGACATTAATTTAATTGGTTTTTCAATTCCAAAAAGATTTCATTTATTATTATTTTCTTCTGAGATTAATGAATATGATTTTATATTATTAAAGCCGTTTCCGTATAAATAAGAATCTAATTGGTTTTTAATTTTTAAGTTTAAGTCTTTTTTATTTGAATTAGCTATTAAACAAGGCGGTTTAGATTCTATATTGTCATAACCATATAATCTCGCCACTTCTTCACAAATATCTGAAGAATTAGAAATATCAGTTCTTTTTGGATCTACTTCAAAAACTAAAATATCTTCTTCAATTGTAATGTTGAAATCTAATAATTCAAATAAATCTATTATTTCTTTACTTGATAAGCTTACTCCGATTAATTTATTAATGAAATTAACCGAAACTCTGATTACATTCTTAATTATTTCTGGTTTAATTACATCAATAAGACCTGATGTTGATGAGAATATTTTATATCTATCTAATATGTAAATTAATCTTTTTGCAGAGTCAGAAACAATACTATTTGAAAGTGGTTTAGTAAATCTTTGCAATGCTACAGTATTTGCATTAAATACTTTTTGTTGATTTCTCATAAAGACATTATCATAACCTGCAAATATTGTTAATAAGTTTTTTGTTTTTAAATTAGGTTTAAATTCATCAACAATTGAAATACCAATTTTAGATACCTCTACTCCATTTGAGTTTAATTGCAAGAATTCTTTCTCACCATCATTAATTTTAACATACTCAAGTTTATCTATTTTATCAGCGTCTAATATTAAAACAGGTTGCCCTGTTTCAATAGCTAACATATTTGCGATATTTTCAAAAAAATTATCTTCTTTTTTTACACCATTAAATTTTAATCAAATATCATCAGATGAATAAATAAAATTTTCATATTTATCAATCGAAAAAATATCCTTTAGATTAATAAATGAGTAAGCTAAATATTTAATTAACTTCTCTGATTCTTTGTGTATTTTGATATCAATTTTTTTGAATGTATTATTAATTTTGATTTCAAAATTTTCAAAATAGTTTTTAATATCTTTTTTAAAATAATTTGCAACTTCTTTTAGTAGCTGAAATGCAGATAATGCATCACTTCTATTTAAAGTTAAATCAACTTCTCAAACAGAGTCTAAAAAACCGATTTTATCAAGTGCAGCATCAGAACCTATTAACTTATAAGACTCATCCTTGGTATGAATCTTGTAAATTCCTTCTAAGTCTTCATTATTTTGAACTTCTGTATTCATACCTATTTCTGTTAATGAACAAATCATACCCTCAGAAATTTTACCTTTTATTTCTTTTTGAGAGAGTGTTTGACCAGTGGATATTGTTTTTCCTGGTTCGGCTCAAATTACATAATCGCCTTCTTTTATGTTGGGCGCACCACAAACAACGGGTACCACCAAGTCTTCTCCGCTATCAATAAAACAGAAATTTAAATGAGTTCCTTCTATTGGAGTAACATTTCCAACATGAACTATCTTTAATTTATCGTTTAGTTTTGAATAGTCTTTGTATGATTCGACCTCAAAACCTAATGTATTTAAAGATTTTGTAATTTCATTATCTTTTACACCAGTTAAATCTATGAACTTATTTAATCATCTTCTTGTAATGTACATCTTATATTCCTCTTAGTCTCCAAAATAAGTAAATTGTTCTAAAAATCTAATATCATTTTCATATAGGTCTCGAATATTTTTTAAATTATACTTTAGCATTGCGATTCTTTCGATTCCTACACCGAATGCAAGACCTGTGATCTCTTCTGGATTTAATCCATTTTGAGTTAATACATTTGGACTTATCATTCCTGAACCTAATATTTCAATAAATCCAGTAAATTTACATATTTTGCAACCTTTACCTTTACAAATTATACATTCAACATCTACTTCTGCAGATGGTTCTGTAAATGGGAAAAAGCTTGGTCTCATTCTAATTTTGGTATTTTTTGAAAATAACCTTTTGCACATATGTTCTAGTATTCACTTTAAATTCGCGAAACTAATTGATTTACCGATTGCAAATACATCCATTTGCATGAATTGATGCGAATGAGTTGCATCATCATCATCTCTTCTATAAACATTACCATAACTTAAAACGGCCATGTCACTTAAATTATTTTCGCCACAATATGTTAGCATTCTTGCTGTTATATTAGTAGCATGCGTACGTAAAACTGTTTCATTATCAATATAAAATGTATCTTGCATATCTCTTGCAGGATGACCTACTGGAATATTTAATTTTTGAAAACAAAATTCATCAGTTTCAAACTCAGTACCATCTATTAATTGATATCCCAATTCCTTAAATATTTCACAAACCTCGTTAATGACTATGTTTAAAGGATGTATAGTCCCTTTTTTTCATTTTATACCTGGAATTGTTTCATCAATTTTTTCTACTTCTAATTGTTTTTTTAAAGTATCTAGTTCAAACTTTTCATTATACTCATTAACTAATTTAAGCATAGAGTTTTTTACTTCGTTTGATTTTTGTCCTACTAATTTTTTTTCTTCAACACTTGAACTTTTGATGTTTCTCAAAATGTCATTCATTAAAGAATCTTTACCAAGATACTTTTTCTTTACTTGTTCAAGTTCTGCTTTAGTTTTAGTTGATTTAATTTCTTTATTAAATTCTACAAGTAATTGTTCTATTTTATTTAACATAAAACCCACCTTTATAAACATTATACTATATAATTACAATCTTAGTATAGGCATACCATAAATAGACAAAATTATATGTAATAAAAAACTTATAATAAACAATATTTAATATATTAAGGATAAGGACAAAAATTTATAAAATTAATTATAAAAAAAACCTACATAAGTAGGTTTTTTTTGGACTGGCAACTTCCTATTTTCGCATTATACTATCGTCGGCGTAGCTGATCTTAACTTCTGTGTTCGGTATGGGAACAGGTGTGACCTCAGCACCATAATCACCAGATCTTTTTCTTAGAGAGAAAAGTTATTTAAAAAATAACTAAATCATTCTCTCAAAACTGAATATTAGATGTTATATATATCTATAAAGCAATTGTTTATAAGATTCTTTCTTTGAAAGCCCTCGATCTATTAGTATTGGTAAGCTTAACACGTCACCGTGCTTACACACCCAACCTATCAACCATGTGGTCTACATGGGATCTTACTTCTAAAAGAATGGGAAAATTCATCTTAAAGGAGGCTTCTCGCTTAGATGCCTTCAGCGATTATCCTTTCCGCACATAGCTACCCTGCTATGCCACTGGCGTGACAACAGGAGCACCAGAGGTGCGTCCATTCCGGTCCTCTCGTACTAGGAACAGCTCTTTTCAATTTTCCTACGCCCACAACAGATAGGGACCAAACTGTCTCACGACGTTCTGAACCCAGCTCACGTACCGCTTTAATGGGCGAACAGCCCAACCCTTGGAACCGACTACAGCTCCAGGATGCGATGAGCCGACATCGAGGTGCCAAACCTCCCCGTCGATGTGAACTCTTGGGGGAGATTAGCCTGTTATCCCCGGGGTAACTTTTATCCGTTGAGCGACGGCCCTTCCACACGGGACCGCCGGATCACTAAGTCCTGCTTTCGCATCTGTTCGACTTGTAAGTCTCGCAGTTAAGCACCCTTATACCTTTGCGCTCTGCGTACGATTTCCAACCGTACTGAGGGTACCTTTGAGCGCCTCCGTTACTCTTTAGGAGGCGACCGCCCCAGTCAAACTACCCACCAAACACTGTCCCTGACCTGGATAACAGGCCTAGGTTAGAACCTCAATATAACAAGGGTGGTATTCCAAGGATGACTCCACAACCACTAGCGTGATTGCTTCATAGTCTCCCACCTATCCTCTACATGTTACACCAAAATTCAATATTAAGTTATAGTAAAGCTCCACGGGGTCTTTCCGTCTAGTTGCGGGTAACCAGCATCTTCACTGGTACTAAAATTTCACCGAGTCTATAGCCGAGACAGCGAAGGGATCATTACACCTTTCGTGCGGGTCAGAACTTACCTGACAAGGAATTTCGCTACCTTAGGACCGTTATAGTTACGGCCGCCGTTCACCGGGGCTTCAATTCAATGCTTCACCGAAGCTAACATCTCCTCTTAACCTTCCGGCACTGGGCAGGTGTCACCCCCTATACTTCGTCTTGCGACTTTGCAGAGAGCTGTGTTTTTGCTAAACAGTTGCCCCTCCCTTTTCACTGCGGCTCACATAAAGTGAGCACCCCTTCTCGCTAACTTACGGGGTCATTTTGCAGAGTTCCTTAGCTATAGTTATCTCGCTTGCCTTAGGATTCTCTCCTTGACCACGTGTGTTCGTTATCGGTACAGGCACCTAATAAATTGGCGCTAGAAGCTTTTCTTGGAAGCGTGGAGTCATGGACTTCGCTACTTGCCGAAGCGTTCACTCCCCATCATACTTCAAGGTTATAGCACGCGGATTTGCCAACGTACACCTCTTTGTATTTAGACCGGCATAACCATCAGCCGGCATCCACTATCCTTCTCCGTCACTCCATCACTCTATTAGGTGGTACAGGAATATCAACCTGTTGTCCATCGACTACGCCTTTCGGCCTCGCCTTAGGTCCTGACTAACCCTGGGTGGACGAACCTTGCCCAGGAAACCTTGGTCAAACGGCATGGGAGATTCTCACTCCCAAACGTTACTCATGCCGGCATAATCACTTCTAACCGTTCCACTAATCCTCACGGTTTAACTTCATCACAGTTAGAACGCTCCCCTACCACTTACATTGCTGTAAATCCAAAACTTCGGTACTATGCTTAAGCCCCGGTACATTTTCGGCGCAGAAGCACTCGACTAGTGAGCTGTTACGCACTCTTTAAATGATGGCTGCTTCTAAGCCAACATCCTAGCTGTCTATGCACTTCCACATCCTTACACACTTAGCATAAATTTAGGGACCTTAGTTGTTGATCTGGGCTGTTTCCCTCACGAGCATGGACCTTATCACCCATGTTCTGACTGCCGAGTATGAAATTATGGCATTCGTAGTTTAATTGTAATCAGTACCCCTAGGTGGGGCCATCATACATTCAGAGCTCTACCTCCATAATCCTAACCTCGACGCTAGCCTTAAAGCTATATCGGGGAGAACTAGCTATCTCCAGGTTCGATTGGAATTTCACCCCTAGCCACAAGTCATCCGCGGTCATTTCAACGAACGTCGGTTCGGTCCTCCATTAGGTTTTACCCTAACTTCAACCTGCTCATGGCTAGATCACCTGGTTTCGTGTCTACGACATCATACTGAACGCCCTATTAAGGCTCGCTTTCACTGCGGCTCCGTGGATTCCACTTAACCTTGCATGATATCGTAACTCGCCGGCTCTTTCTACAAAAAGCACGCCATCACCCATTAACGGGCTCTGACTTCTTGTAAGCATATGGTTTCAGGTACTATTTCACTCCCCTCACGGGGTACTTTTCACCTTTCCCTCACGGTACTGGTTCACTATCGGTAAAATGGTAGTATTTAGGCTTACCCAGTGGTCTGGGTAGATTCCGACAGGGTTTCACGTGCCCCGCCGTACTCAGGATACTCTCTCGAGGTTAGTGCATTTCGCATACGTGGGTATCACACTCTATGCCACTGTTTCCCAACAGTTTCTGCTATACACTAACTTTGTAACTCTAACAAGAGTCCTACAACCCCGGCCCGAAGACCGGTTTGGCCTATTCCGCTTTCGCTCGCCGCTACTGACAGAATCACATTCGTTTTCTTTTCCTCTAGGTACTAAGATGTTTCAGTTCCCTAGGTTCCCTTCGTTAACCTATGTATTCAGTTAAAGATGTTATGAGATTAATCATAACGGGTTTCCCCATTCGGACATCGACGGATCAAAACTTACTTCCAGTTCCCCGTCGCTTTTCGCAGGTAGTCACGTCCTTCATCGGCTCCATTTTCCAAGGCATTCACCATATGCCCTTACTATACTTTCTTAAAGAAAAACCTTATTGCAAATATAGATAATCTATATAAAATTGAAATTTTAGTTTTCTTAGTAAAACTTATTAAGTTACTATTACGTTTATATTGAAACGTAAGAAAAATAAAATTGTCTAATTCATCTAATATTCAGTTTTCAAAGAACGATTTCATTTCTTTTCAGAAATCGTCAAGTCAGTGTGACTGAGACAATCTCTGAAAACTAGATAGAACCAAGATATAAGCCATAAGCTGTTAATCATTTTCACTCAGCTTATTTATTTAACTATGTTTAACTCCATAGAAAGGAGGTGATCCATCCGCACGTTCCCGTACGGATACCTTGTTACGACTTCACCCTAATCGCTAATCCTACCTTGGTACGCTCTCTCCTTGCGGTTAAGATACGTGCTTCTGGTATTACCAACTCTCATGGTGTGACGGGCGGTGTGTACAAGACCCGAGAACGTATTCACCGCGACGTTGCTGATTCGCGATTACTAGTGATTCCGGCTTCATGAAGTCGAGTTGCAGACTTCAATCCGAACTGAGACTGACTTTTTGAGATTAGCTCCCCCTCACAGGATTGCGACTCTTTGTATCAGCCATTGTAGCACGTGTGTAGCCCAGGACATAAGGGGCATGATGATTTGACGTCATCCCCACCTTCCTCTAGCTTACACTAGCAGTCTCGTTAAAGTGCTCAACTTAATGTTAGTAACTAACGATAGGGGTTGCGCTCGTTGCGGGACTTAACCCAACACCTCACGGCACGAGCTGACGACAACCATGCACCACCTGTCTCAATGTTGGCCTCCACTACATCTCTGTAGTTTTGCACTGGATGTCAAGCCCTGGTAAGGTTCTTCGCGTTGCTTCGAATTAAACCACATGCTCCACCACTTGTGCGGGTCCCCGTCAATTCCTTTGAGTTTCACTCTTGCGAGCATACTACTCAGGCGGAGTACTTAATGCGTTAGCTGCAGCACCGACAAATTGCCGACACTTAGTACTCAACGTTTACGGCGTGGACTACTAGGGTATCTAATCCTATTTGCTCCCCACGCTTTCGTGCCTCAGTGTCAATAACAGGCCAGTAGACCGCCTTCGCCACTGGTGTTCCTCCATATATCTACGCATTTCACCGCTACACATGGAATTCCATCTACCTCTCCTGTATTCTAGTTAGCCAGTTTTCAAGGCGGACCAGGGTTGAGCCCTGGGATTTAACCTCAAACTTAACTAACCACCTACGCACCCTATACGCCCAATAAATCCGGATAACGCTTGCCACCTATGTATTACCGCGGCTGCTGGCACATAGTTAGCCGTGGCTTTCTGGTAAGGTACCGTCAAACTAAAAGCATTTCCTCTTCTAGCATTTCTTCCCTTACAACAGAGTTTTACAATCCGAAGACCTTCATCACTCACGCGGCATTGCTTCATCAGGCTTTCGCCCATTGTGAAAAATTCCCTACTGCTGCCTCCCGTAGGAGTCTGGGCCGTATCTCAGTCCCAATGTGGCCGATCAACCTCTCAGTTCGGCTACGTATCATCGCCTAGGTAAGCCATTACCTTACCTACTAGCTAATACGCCGCATCCTCATCTCTTAGCGATCCAAACGGATCTTTCAACACCTTCTGATGCCATAATGGTGTCGTATGCGGTATTAGCAGTCGTTTCCAACTGTTATCCCCCACTAAGAGGTAGATTAGATACGTGTTACTCACCCGTTCGCCACTGGGTGCAAGCACCCCGTTCGACTTGCATGTATTAGGCATGCCGCCAGCGTTCATCCTGAGCCAGGATCAAACTCTCATTAAAAAAATGTGAAATTTTGATTCATGGCTTTATATCTCTTTTTTTGTTGTTTAGTTTACTCAAATAATTGAACAATTAATTGTACAAATAATTGGTTGTTCTATCTAGTTTTCAAAGATCGTTTCTGTCACTCAAACAATGACAATTAAGAGATTATCACCTTTAAAATCAATAATCAATAGTTTTTACAAAAAAGTTTTATTTTTTTTTATTTTTTTTACTTTTTTCGCTAAAAAAGTAAAAAAAACTCTTATGAGTTATTTTTTAGTCATCTCAGTCAATTGTAGAAACATTTTTTTTATCATTATTCTTTTTTTCTACACTATTTAGTGGGTCTACAACTGTTTCTGTAATATCTTTTCTTAAATTGGATCTTGGTTTTATTTTATAAACATCTGTTGCTTGTTTTTTCAACGCATCTCAAATTCGATCTGAATCACCTAAAAAAATCTTTCCTTGGTAAGATTCATCATATAAGGGTTTTTTTCTAGGTTCTTTATTTTCCATGTTTAAAGCTGCAATATTTCCTATTGGAGTGCTATATTTTCCACTTTTGACACCTTCAAATCTTCTAGGTACAATTGTCTGTTTATAGGGGTCTATAGGGCCTGTATAGGCATTGTTGGGGTTTTCCTTAACTAATGTAGTTGGATTTAAATCTGCTGTTTTAGTGGTCTCAAAATCATCATAATTCTGTTCTTCGTTAGAAGGTTCAAAATATGTATTATTTGTCTCATCTTGAGTATCCTCTTCAATCTTTTGACTTACTTGCTTACTTTTAGGAATAAAGTTTTCAATACCTTCAGGAATTACATTATTATGTAAATTATGTTTTAATTCCGATAATTTATCTGAAATATTAAAAGTTTCTTCATTTGGGGTAGAAGTGAAGCTTTTTTCAACTAATTGTTCTTTGTCTTTATTAGATAAGTTATGTGAAGTAAGAGTCTCTTCTTCAACAACTACTTCTTGAGTTGGTTTTGTGAAAGGTTGTTTAGTAATAACAACTTTTCCTTTTTTAGTAGTACTCACATTACCTTTAACACCATAAATAATATTAAAAACAAGACAAGAAATAAATGATAACAATGATAACAATGATAAAACTATATTTAAAATAATTTTAAAACTTAATTTAAAAAGATCTTTTTGATTAATAGTAATTACAAATAGCTCTAATAGTATTGCCAATAAAATAAATGCAATAGATATTATTCTAATATAATTTAATTTTTTATCTTCTTTAACTAATAATGATACAAATCAAATTATTAAATTAATAATAATTGCAAATAACATAAGTATTTGGAATACACTTACAATTTTGATACTTCAATCACTCAAAGCATTTAAAAAGTATAGTTGATTCGTTCAGTTGTCAATAAATATAAAACTACTAAAAAAACTCAAAAAAATTGTTATTGGTAAAAAAATTATATAAAGTAACTTAAATTTATTCATTATTTAACCCCATTCATGTAAACCCATATACATATTTACTTAATAATACAATATTTTAAACTAAAAAACAAGTTAACACTCTTAGTAGTTTATTACAATACCGTGATATCTTGTCATACTTATAAGTGATTCTTTAACACCTTGTACTCCTTGACCTGAATCTTTAATACCTAAAAAAGGAAAACAATCCGGTCCTCTCTGTGATTTACCATTAATATTTACAGTACCAGTTTTTATTTTCTTTGAAACCTGTATTGCAAGTGATATATCTTTACAAAATACACTTGCTTGTAAACCAAAGTTGGAGTCATTTGATATTTTTATCATTTCATTAATGTCTTCAATTCTAATAATTGGAAGAATTGGTCCAAACGGTTCTTCTCAAGCAACTTTCATATCAAGAGTAACATTATCAATTAGTGTTGGTCATATTAGATTTTTTTCAAACTTATTTCCAACTAATATTTTAGCCTTTTTAGTTTTTGCATCATCAACTAAACCTTTAATAAAATCGGCTGATTTTTGATCTATTACTGGGGTAATATCTTTATTTTCATATGGAGATCCTACTGTAAGTTTATTTATATTATCAATTAAAAGTGGTACTAATTTATCTGCAATCTTATTAGTTGTAATAACTCTTTTTATAGCAGTACATCTTTGACCTGAATAACCAAAAGCACCATCCACTATTTGTTTTGCGTAATTATGCAAGTCTAAATCATCTAAAACAAGTGCAGGGTCTTTTCCACCTAACTCTAAAACCAAATCTTTACTACTTCCTTTTTCTTTAATGTTATTTCCAATAGACACACTACCAGTAAATGAAATCATATCAATTTCTTTGTTAGTAGTGATAATATCACCAATTTCTCTTCCTCTTCCAGTAACAACATTAAAAATTCCTTTTGGAAAGTTTGCTTGAATTGATAATTCACCAATTAATGCACCAACTAAACTTCCTGCAGTCGCAGGTTTAAAAACAACAGTATTTCCCATCACTAATGCTGGAACGATTTTTGCTAAAGCTAAATTGAAAGGATAGTTGAAGGGGGAAATTGCAAGTATAACTCCTTTTGCAACTCTTGAAAATATACCTATCTTATTTTTAGCACCCATTCCTTCTCCAGTCATAGATAAGGGTTCCATTCTTTTTGCTTCTTCAAGAGTAAAGTCTATTAGTTCTACTGTCCTTACAACTTCTGTTAAAGAATCCTTTAAACTTTTAGAAATTTCACTAGTCATTACGGCTGCAATTTCATCTTTATTTTTTAATAGAACATTTCTAAAGTTATGCAGTAATTCAATTCTTTTCACTAAGTCAGTTTTCTCTCAACTCTCTTGCGCTGCTCTTGCAGATTTAAAAGCATGTTCAATATCTTCGGCTTTTAATGCAGTAACTTTACCTGCAACCTCATTTTTAAATGGGTCTAATACTTCAAGTCATTCTCCGTTATTAATAAATTCTCCATTAATTAGCGCTTTATATTCTTTCATTATTTACCTCTATTCTGATTTTTGATAATAAATATCTTTCATTAATATTGACCCAGCAACACCAACGTTCAAGCTATCTACACCATTGTCCATTTTTATTATAATATTATTATCGAAGTATTTTATAAGTTGTTTATTAATTCCTTTGCCTTCATTACCAAGGATTAAAGCTACTTTATTCTTTGTTTTTATTCTTAAATGGTTTGATACTATTTCATCCCCTAAATAACTACCAATGATTTCAATATCATCATTTTTAATTTCTTTAATAAAATTTTCCAAATCACAAACAACGTGTAAATTTAATAAAAAATGATTTGACATAGTAGCTCTTAAAACTTTATCATTGTAAAAACTTACCGTATTTTCTGATGCAACTACATTAAGAAAACCAAAAGCACATGCAGAACGCAATAAAGTACCCATATTTCCTGGGTCTTGGATATCGTCTAATAACAAATAATTTGAATTATCATTAAAATTAGCTGTATCAATGTTGCATACGGCAAAGTAACCTTGATGATTTTTTAAGGAAGTTATTTTTTTAGAAACTTTTTCACTTATAATAATTAAATTATTTTCATGTTTGAAATGTTCATAATTATATTTTTCTGTTACTAAAATATATTCTACTTTATTTAAATCATAGGCTAATTTAACCATCTTCTCGCCTTCAATTAAATATTTACCTTGTTCTTTTTGATAACTTGTATTTTTTAAATCTATTATGTGTTTTATTAAATTATTAGAAATTGAATCAATTACTTTCATTAGTCAGTGAACGCAAAACCAATTTCATAAAGTTTATTTTCTGGTTTTACATATTCCTTTCCTTTATAATCAGACTTCTCAACCGGGTAACCAAAAACAAAAGTAGCTTTTCTAGGCTTATCTATCATTTTAGCTTGTAATGAAGCTAGTGGTGATACAAACTCTCCTTTTGCTTTCTTTTCCTTTACTTCTTTCATTAAATCTTCATAATCTTTTCTATTTTTATTTTTTACACAAATTCTTACTTTGTTTTGTTTATATCATTCAATTATTTTTTTATACTCACTGTACTTAAATTGCTTAGGTTCATCAGATGTAACAAATCTATTTGTTTCTTTATTTCAATCAACAACAAAATCTTTTCAATATATATTACCTGTTCTCCCACTATTAGATAAATCCTTTGCTTTTTCAATAGTTTCTTCTAAATAATCAAAACCATAACCAATAAAAGCTCCACCAGTTCAAAAGTTTGTAAAAGCTAATTTAGCGGGGTTAAACAATTCATCAAAACAAATTGCCACTACCCAATATCTTTTATCGACGTTATTTTTATAAATTTCTAAACCAAACTTTGATATTTTTAAAACAACTGAGTTTGGAGACACTCTGACAACCTTTTCTCTAAATGTTTCAGCAATTAAATCAATTTCGTCTTTTTTTAAACTAATACGGTGATCTTCTCTTAAAGTTTTCATTTTATCTTTTGTGTTTTGATGTAGAATTCTATTACTAATTGAACCTCTATTTCTAAGATGGTTAACAATATTTAAATCAGAGGTTGGATCTGGCATAACCATTTTAGGTTTAGACTCTTCATTATCATCCTTATTTTTATCTTCATCTTCTTTATTAGCTAGTTTTTGCTTTAAACTATTAATTAAACTTTTGGCTTTTGAATTATCTGAAAATGGTTCATCGTCTCCTACTTTAGTTGTTTTGAAAACTTTTTCTATGATTTCTTCTTTAACTTTTGAATTAATTTCTTCCCTATTTTGACCAGTTAGATTAGGCATCTTGGGATCATTTGGGTTTTTTGGTTTATAGTTAATGGAACTTTTTTTTGTTGTATCCATGTTACCTCCTAATTAATAATTGTTATCTTGTCTTTCAAAATTTGTTTTATTTTTAAAATTGTAAGAATTAATAACATCTTCAGATGAGAAATTTAAAATAAATAAGCAATTTAAGAACTTGTTTAACATTGCAGCGTAGTTTTTATGACTTCTAAAACTATAAAAGCTCATAATACTATTATACATTTCTAATGTCCAAATATTTAAATCACCATTACCTTCTTTTTTATACTCGAAATTTGAAAAATTATATAAAACATTATTTCCAATACTAATAATAAAATGTAAGCCATCAACAAACTCTTCTAATACAACTTCTTTTTCACTTGAAGGTTTATTTGATCAAAACTTGAATGCTCTACATTCATTAACAAACTCAGAAATTTCTACTAAAAGTGCTATTAATTTCTTATTATCCATATCTTCGTTTAATTCTAGACCTTTAGTTGAAATAATATAATTATCTAATTGTTCTTGTTTTTCGCTTAAATACAATAATTGCTCTTTATTTAACATAATTTTTCCCCTTTATATAATTTTAAATAAAAATAAGGTTAAATTATTTATTATTAAAATATTTAGAATAAAAAACCTAATTAAATGATGTCTAATAATTAGGTTTTTATTTTTTTTCGTTTATGTACTAATATTTTCAGCTTATATAAACTATTGGACCAATAGAGACCAACAGATTTAACAATATTATAATAATATTTATGATGAAAACCTTTTTTATATTAATTAATAAGTAACTAATATTAGAATTTCAATAATAATACATACCAATAAAAATAATATAAGTTATTGATCATATAAAAACTGTTATAAAAGAAATAATCATTGTAGAAAATATTAATAATAAATTAGAAGTCTGCCTTCTTAAACCTATTACTCTAAGTAATTTATAGTCGCTTCTTTGTTCAATTAAATAAATTACTAAAGAGTTAGAAAAGATTATAAAACTATAACAAAATATAATTAACAAAAATACATTTGTAACAGGAATAAAATTATTTATATTGTTATTATATTGAGTTAAATTAGTTAAAGTAACTGCATAAGAACTGAACATTATAGTACAAATCAATAATACTAAGGCATAAAATATTTGATCTAAGTTCTTTAATATGGAACCAAACATTATTTTTATAAAATAAGTATTTGTTTTCTTATATATTTTGAATAATACTCAACCGATTAACCCTTTGCCAATAATACTGAACCCAATTATAAAACTAATTATGAAATTAATTATCAAACCTTGACCTAATTCACCTTCCATTGTATATTTGTTAAAAACTAATGCTAAAGGAATTAATAAAAATATTGCCCCAAATATTATCTTAAAAATATGTTTTGTTTTGTTAGAAGTTTTTTTCAATAAACTTCTATAATTCAGGTTTTTTATACTAATTGTTGCTAATAAAGTAACTAATATTATGAACAAAAAGGTAGCAATTACATAAATATATTGATACTCATACTCTTTAAATATATAAAAATTATGCTCAATTGCATTATTTTCTTTTAAATAATTTAAAAGCAATTTAGATAATGGAACTGATATAGGTAAAGATAAACTTATTGTAATAGCTACTAAGATCATAATTTCATAAAATATAGTTATTTTAATCCTTTTAAAACTAAGACCTAGAACTCTTAACAAATTATAATGTTTTCTTTTTAAACTAATTGTTAAATTTATACAACTGAATATTGAAAATAAGCCTAAAAATATAATGATACCTGCCAAACCACTAAATAGATTTAGTATTAAAATCGGATTTAATATATTTAGACTTTCTTTATTAATAATGGCATAAATACAATTAGTTAACAGCAAACTTGAAGTTGATAAAAATATAGAAGTTATTAATAATATTAAAAATAAACCTGTATATATTTTTATATTATTAAGAAATTGCTTGAAAAATATCTTAATCATTATAATCAGCTTTAGATAACATTCTTAGAAATTCTTGTTCTTCAAGTTTTTTGTTTAATTTTATAAGTTTCTTATTTTTAAGTAATAAAATTTCATCAGCCTGATTTGCGACATAAATATCATGAGTTACAATAATTAATGTTTTATTAAATTGGGAAGTAGTTTCTTTCATTAAATTTAAAATTTTCCTTTTATTATAATAGTCAAGGGCTCCGGTTGGTTCATCTGCAACTATTAATTTATTGTCTCCGATTAATCCCCTAGCAATTGCAACTCTTTGTTGTTCTCCGCCTGATAAAACATTAACACTTTTTAACTGTTTTTCTTTTAGATTTAATATATTTAATATCTTATCTAATTTCTCTTTATTAACTTTTTCTTTATTGATATTGCATGTTAATAATATATTCTCTATAACATTTAAATATTCTACTAAATTATAATTTTAAAAATGTATGCAATATTCACACTTCTGAACTTCGTGATCTTAGGTTCTTTAAGTTTACTTATTGAATAACCATTAACAAAAACTTCACCAGAGGTTGCTTTATCTAATCCAGATATAATGTTTAATAATGTTGTTTTACCAACACCTGAACTTCCAACAATTGCTGTAAATTTATTAACTAAAAATTTATAACTAATATCTTCAAATATATTTTTTTTATCTATTTCTTTGTTCATGTTTTTTAATATAATCATTATATTTTTATTACTTGATAAAAGTTTTTATTATTTTCGACTAATGCTGTATGAGAAATAAATAAAATTGTTTTGTTAAGACTTCCAAATAGATTCTCAATTAACCCTCTATTTTCAGCATCTAAGTTTGCTGTTGATTCATCAAATAATAGAACTTGTTTATTTGAAACTAATGCTCTAGCTAATGAAACTCTTTGCATTTCTCCAGCTGACAAGTTTTTGAATTCACTGTTTATAATTGTGTCCAAACTATTTTTTTTGATTCATTTTGTTAAATTTACTTTTTGAATTACATCCATTATTTGTTCATCACTTATACTATCGTCAAATAAAGTTATATTATTTCTTAAAGTATCATTAAAAATAAAAGTTTCTTGAGGAATATAAAATATAATATCTTTTATATCGTTTTTATCTAATTCTTTATAACTAAGATTATTATTTAATATAATATCTCCTTGATAATCATCTATTAAACCAAATACTAGTTTCAAAAGTGTGGTTTTACCCCTACCAGATTCACCAACAATTAAATATTTTTTACTATCTTCGATAGTAAGATTTAGTTCATTAAATACAACACTGTTATTTATTTTATATTTTAAGTTTTTAACTTCTAAGTTTTTAAACTTTATATTTTTTGATACATACTCGTTTTGAGTATTTTTAAAAACAAATTTTTTAAATATCATCACACCAGCTCTAATTGTGAACATTGAACCAAATAAAGCATTCACTCCTTGGAAAAATGTACCAGATATATTTGCGACAGATAACATTGTACCTTTATCTGTTTTATTATTTAACGCCAGAAAAATTGAAACAAACATCATTATTAATTGGCTAGCTATCATTAAAGCAAACAATACTGATTGTTGAGTTGATTTAGCATTTCCATATGAAGCCACTGATTTCTCAACTTTTAATGTACTATTTTTAATCAAATGTTTAAAAACTCTTTTTTTATTAATGTATGAAAATAAACGATATCCATTTAATAAATTTTCAACTCTATTTGAAAACTCTTCTTGATTTTTAGACATAACTTGCGCTCTTTTTGATACCAAACCTTGAAAAATCGAAGGTAATATAATCATTAATAATGTAATTCCAAATAATGATAACCCAATAATTCAATGGAATCTAAATATTGCATAAGTCGATAGAATTACGCTAGATATTCCACTAGATATATTAAATACGCTTGTAAAGACCATATTACCAATTGATTCAATATCATTTGTATATCATGAAATAAAGTCCCCTTTTTTAAATTTACTAAATTCTTCATCTGATAAAGAATTAATTTTTGCAGTTATATACATTTTTAAACTTACATTAAGTTTTTTAGTTATCCCAACACTTGTTATTTCTGCAAAATAATAAAATAGAATTCCAACTATAAAACTTCCCATTACTATTAAAGTATCTTTTATGGCCATATCCATATCACTGTTAAAGACATCTTCTAGAACATTCGATAATCGAACTCCACCATATACTAAACCAGCATTTGATACCAAAGCAATTAGAGAGTAAATAAAAATTAAATACCAATATTTATTAGTAATTTTTGTCATTTTGTATTCTCCATTCTTTTTTAAAACAAAATTATATTAAGTTTTTATTTTTGTACGTAAAAAATTATTTATGTAAACGTTTAATAGACATAAATATCCTTGATATTATTTAACTAGTTTGTATTTATCACCATAATTGATAGTGTTAAATTTAATTTTGGAAGTATTATTAAAATTTGATATTAGTCAGAGTTTTTCAATAAAATCTTTTCTAATTTTTTTTAATAAAATTTTTATTATATTGATAAAACTTCAAACAAACAATTTTACTAAATAAAATATTTTAAATAAAAAAGCCTTAAGATAAGTTAATCCCTTTATAAATGTTTTTAAATTTATAGTTTGTTTAAATAAAAATAATATAGAGTAAATACTTATAAATAAAACTATAAATATATCCATTGAAATGACTCTTTCTGATACGAAATCATATTGTGTGTAAGATCAAAAAAAAGTTATTGTTAAAGCAAATATTTGGTTAAGATTTCATTTTACATAATCATAGTGATCAAAATTAAAGATCTTATTGGTTTTTAAGCTTTGTAAATTAAAAATAATTATTAATAAACACACTAAGAAAGCATTCACTCTTATTATTTCAGTTCCAATTAATGTAATTCAATTGATTAAATTATAATTATTTTTGTCATATAATTTGTCATTATTAATAAAAATAAAAGCAATTATACATACAATTGTTGGAAGTATTAAAATCTTAATTAATTTGAAAATTTTATTTATAATAAACATTGAATAACTTCCTTATTAAAGTTATTATAACAATTTTAAACTAATATTTGTAAAAAAAATCACTTTAAAAGTGATTTATTTTTAATAACCTGGTTTTTTTAATAACTTAAACATATTTTTTTTATAAACTTCAACTCCTGGTTGGTCAAATGGGTTAATTTCTAATAAATACCCACTTATTGCACAAGCTCTCATAAATCAATAAATTGAATAACCGAACATTTCAGCATCCATTTTATCAAATTCTAAAATAATATTTGGAACTTGACCTGTATTTACATGGGCTTCAATAACCCCTTCAAGTGCAGTTTGATTTATTTCATGGAACGAATTACTTGTTAAATAATTTAATCCGTCTAAATCTTCATCATCCTTAGGAACTTCTAAATCAACTTGTGGTTTTTTAATATCTATGATAGTTTCAAATAAAACATTTTTTGTTCCATCTTGAATAAATTGACCTAATGAATGTAAATCAGTTGAGAAAATACAACTTGAAGGTAATAAACCTTTATTATCTTTACCTTCTGATTCACCAAATAACTGCTTTCATCATTCAGTAAACATTTGCATTTGTAATTCATAACTAATTAAAAACTCAGTTTTGTAGTTATATTTTACATTTAATAAATATCTAGTTATTGCATATTTATAAGCATCATTATTAATTGACTTTAAGTCATTAAAGGCTTTCTGAGAACCTTTCATTAATGCATCTGTATCAACACCAGCTACCATTAATGGGAATAATCCAACTGGAGTAAAAACTGAGAATCTTCCTCCAATGTCATCTGGAATAGTAAAAGTTGCATAACCTTCTTTTGTCGCTAAACTTTTAAGAGCTCCTTTTGCTTTATCGGTTATTGCTACAATTCTTCGTTTTGCTACTTCTTTACCTTTTAGTTCAACTAATTTTTTTTGAAATACTCTAAATGAAATACCTGGTTCAGTAGTTGTTCCAGATTTTGAAATATTTGCAATTCCAAATTCTTTATCAGATACATACTCTAATACTTGATTTATATAAGTTGATGACATTGTATTTCCAACATAAATAAGTTGTACTTTATCTTTACTATAAAGACCACGAATCATATTGTCAGCAGCACGCGCTCCTAAATAACTTCCTCCAATACCAATTACAAGCAAAACTTCGATTTCATTTCTTAATGCTTTTGCTGTTTCTTGCATTAAAGAATATTCTTTTTTATCATAATCATTAGGTCAATTATATCAACCTAAGAAATCTGATCCTTTACCTGTTTTATTAATAATTTTATCTTCTAATTCTTGAATTAGTTTCATATCAAATGAGCTAACTTCACTTTCAAATTCGATATGTTTAAGGTTTATTTTAATCATTTATATCTCCTATATTTTTAATTTATAAACTTTATTTTACACTTCTTTTTAAGTTATCAAAACCATTTGTTGTTTCTTTGATTTTAGAATCTTCTGTTTTTAATAATTCTGGTCTCAATGCTTTGTAACTAAGTTTTACTTGTTTTTTATCTTCTAAAAAATCTATGACTTGAACTTCATATTCCATACCAGTTTCTAGATAATCTGAAATACTTTTTACATAAAAATCTGATATTTCTGAAATATGGATTAAACCTTTTACTGGTTGTTCATCATCAATTATTTCGCAAAATGCTCCATAATTAACAATAGCAGTTACTTTAGCAATAATTTTTTGTCCTTTTTCTACCATTTTCTTGCTCTCCTAACAATAAAATTATAAACTTAATTTATAAAAATTTTAGTTATAAATGAAATTTTTTTTAAGAGAGGAATAAATTTTGGAAAAAAATAATTTAGAAAAAAAAGTTCAAGATGTATTAGACCAATTAAAGGTTTATATTAATCAAGATGGTGGTGATATGGAATATGTTGCAATCAAAGATAAAATTGTATATATTAGATTAAAAGGGAATTGTGTTGGTTGTGGATTAACTGAAATTACCTTTAAAGAAGGTGTAGAATCAATATTAATAGAGGAATTCCCCTATGATATTGATGGTGTAGAAATTGTGTTATAAAAGATTCAAGAAAGAAGGAAATTTATGAATGAAGCATTATTAGTTTCTATAATTGGAGTGTTTTTTACAGGTTTAAATACAATAATTACATTTTTAACATTAGTAATACTACCAATTTATGTAAAAAAATATAATGATAAAAAACAATGAACAGACGCAGGTGAAAGAGAATTAGCTGACGCATTTGACAAATATTTCTCAGAAGAATATCCAAAAAATGACACAGAGTGATATATTGCAGAAGTAAGATCAATAGTATTAAAATTCCAAATTAATCATATTCTTTGTTTAAATTGTAAAAGAAAATATCAACCAACAGACTATATGCTATATTTTGAAAAAGCTAAAAAGAAACTACCAGAAGTAAATAACTTCTCTCTTAA
Source organism: Spiroplasma corruscae (assembly GCF_002237575.1). Taxonomy (NCBI): domain Bacteria; kingdom Bacillati; phylum Mycoplasmatota; class Mollicutes; order Entomoplasmatales; family Spiroplasmataceae; genus Spiroplasma; species Spiroplasma corruscae. The sequence goes on along the minus strand of NZ_CP022535.1, from coordinate 244,865 downwards.
AGCATCAAAATTATTTTTTTCAAATGAATTAACAGTAATTTATTGTAAAAAATGTGATGGTGTAGAAAAAGTTATGACTCAAGAGCAAAAGAAAAAATCTAAATAAGTAAATTAATTATTTATTAATGAACAATAAATACGATACTTCCTCCATGCAAATATAGTATGGAGTTTTTTTTGTATTTAAATGATTTATTCACGTAAAAAAATCTATTATATAAAAATTACATAAGGGGTTTAGTTCAATAGTATACATTAGACTTCTTTAATCATGTGATGATAACCAACTACTTTTTAATAATTACATAACTACCTTATAAAAAAATCATTTTAATATTAAAAATGACGAAGCACTTTTTCTTTTAGTCTCCGCCATTATTTTTTTAAAATTAAATTCCAATTTAACATTCTTAATAACTAATTTAATAATAATATTACTTTAAATATTAATTCTATTTTATATAATATTTATCCTACGGAACCTTCCATATCCATTTTAATTAATTGATTTAATTCCACAGCATACTCCAATGGTAATTCCTTTGTAAATGGCTCTAAAAATCCCATTACTATAATTTCTAATGCTTGTTGTTCTGTTAAACCCCTAGACATTAGATAAAATAATTGTTCTTCACTAACTTTTGATACAGTAGCTTCATGTTCTATTTGTGATTTATTATTATGTACTTTGTTTTGTGGTATTGTATCAGAATGTGATTTATTATCTAAAATTAAAGTATCACACTCTACTCTAGCCTTTGAATTAATTGCATCTGGTCCAATGTATGCTAAACCTCTGTAATTTGCTGTTCCTCCTTGAAAGGTTATTGATTTAGAAACTATTTTAGATTTTGTATCTTTTCCTAAATGAATCATTTTGCTTCCAGCATCTTGATAAACGCCGTTTTTTGCTACTGCAATTGAAATGGTATCTCCTTGTGACCGATTACCTTTTAAAATACAAGACGGGTATTTCATATTAATTTTTGACCCAATATTACCGTCAATTCATTCCATTCTTCCATCATCATCTACTAAACTTCTTTTTGTAACTAAGTTTAATACATTATCACTTCAATTTTGCACAGTTGTATATCTAACACTAGATCTCTTTCCTACAAATATTTCAACTATTGCTGCATGTAAATTATTCTTTGAATAAACTGGTGCTGTACACCCTTCTATGTAATGCAATTGAGCGTCATCTTCGACTATTATTAAAGTTCTCTCAAATTGTCCAGATAGTTGATAGTTAATTCTAAAATAGGCCTGCAATGGTTTTGATAATTTTACTCCACTTGGTACATATATAAAGGTACCTCCACTTCAGACTGTTGAGTTAAGAGCTGCATATTTATTATCATCATTTTTTACTAAAGTACCAAAATACTTCTTAAATATTTCTGGATATTTTTTTAGTGCTGTATCACAATCAGTGAATATAACACCTTGACTAATTAATTCTTTATTTAAGTTTTCATAGACCGGCTTAGCATCTCATTGCGCATTTATTCCAAGTAAAAATTCTTTTTCGGCTTCTGGAATACCAAGTCTTTCAAATGTTTTTTTAATATTTGCAGGAACATCGTCTCAATTATTTGAAATATTTTCACTACCCTCTGTATAGTAATAGTAATCATTAAAATTAATTCAACTTAAATCAGGTCCAAAACTAGGTTGATCAAAATTATCAAACAGCTCTAAGCTTTTTAGACGATAATCCAACATTCATTGGGGTTCGTTTTTATACTTAGAAATTTGTGTAACTATTTCTTTGTTGATTCCTTTTTCCACTTTAAAAGAAGAAAGCTCCCCTTCATTAAATCCATATTTATAATTTGAAATTTCTTTTATTTCTTTTTCTTGTTTTAATTTTTTCATTATTTAACCTCATTCATTATTATTTTTTTAAAACCATCAGCTGCTAATAAAGCACAATTTAACCTATTTCCTTGTTTAAATATGTCAGAAAAAACTATTAATTCTTCTAATAATGATTCATCATATTTCTCTCCGGTTATTAAACTATGGTAATTATTTAAATATTCCAATGATTTTTTAAGATTAAGATTTTTTAACCCATTGCATAAAATATCAGCTGCAGCAGTTGCGATTGCGCAGGCAGTGCCATCAAATCGACAATTGATAATTAAATCGTTGTTAAATAGGATTTGCACATCAATTTCATCACTACAAGTTGGAGAATCTTGCTTTTGTATTATGGAATTGCTATCATTAATCAATTTTTTATTATCTGGTTCTGTGTAGTGTTCCATGATAATTTGTCTTAACAATATTTTGTCATTTTTATCAATCATTTTTTTATCCTAACTATATCATTTCTTCGATTCAACTATCATAATCCAATAATGCTTTAATAAGTATGTCAATATCCTCTTTTGTATTATATATTGAAAGACTTATTCTAATTGTTGAATGTGCTCCAATAACATTTGTTGTTAATCTAGCACAATGTTTACCAACCCTTACTGAAATATTGTATTTTTTATTTAGAAAAGCGCCAAAATCTTGTGAATTAACATTAATTAAATTAAATAGAATAATAGGTTCTTCATTTTCTAAATTATAAAACTTAAACTTTGATTTAATAATATCGTTTATATTATTTCTAAAGTAATCTTTCAATGTTTTAGGATACTCAATTAAGTTATCTAAACCAATTTCATTAATTATATCTAAACATTTATTGAAGGCATATATTGCACTTAAATTTAAAGTTCCACTTTCAAACTTTTCTGGTATTTGTGCTAATTTATAATCATTTTTTTTTATATCAATATTATTTCCACCACCATACAATAATGGTTCTATACTATTTAATAGATCTTTTTTAGCTCATAGTACACCTAATCCAAATGGTCCAAACATTTTATGTGTTGAAAATGCTATGGCGTCAACATTTCAATTAGCAACATCTGTTTTACAATGTATTATTGATTGTGCTAAATCTAATATTACTAAAATATTTTTATTATATGTTTTAACTACTTCTACAATTCTTTCAACATTATTTTTTATAGCAAGCGTGTTAGAATTAACCGCAAAACTTATAACCTTAACATTCTTATTAAGTTGATTAATTAAATTTGTTTCATCAATACTATAATCATTATTTAGTGCTAAATATTTTATCTGTGCTTTCTTTTCTTTGGCAACAACCATTCAAGGTAACAAATTTGAAGAATGTTCAAGTTCTGTTAATAATATTTCATCATTTTCCTTTATATATGGTTTTAGACCAAAGGCTAGCTGATTTAGTGAATAAGTAGTGCCGCTTGTAAAAATTACTTCTTTTTCATCTGTAGCATTAATAAAATTTTTTATTTTAATCCTTGTATCAATAATCATTTGATTAGATAAAAAAGCGTTTTTAAATAAATTGTTATGTGCGTTTGCAGCATAAATTAAATCATACTCGGATTGTGCTTTGATAACTTCGTCGAACTTTATTGAAGTTGCAGCAGAATCAAAATATATTTCTTCTACGTTATTCTTGAAATAAGAGAAAAGGTTTTTGTAGTTCATTAAATCATTCCTTTTAAAACTTCTCATAATTTGTTATTCAGCTCTTCATTACTAATATTATTAAATATTGGTGTAAAGTAACCATTTATTATTAACTCTTGAGCAGATGATTTATCTAAACCTCTTGATAATAAATAAAATACTTGGTCTGGGTCTAGCATACCAATTGCATTAGCATGACTTGCAACAATATCGTTCTCATCAATTAATAAAACTGGATCAGAGTTTGCTTTTACTTTTTCATCTAATAATAATAACCTTAGTTCTTGATGTGCTTCAGACCCTGATGAACCTTTTAATATGTTACTAATACATCTTACAAATCCTTTTGAAGTATCTTTTAATACATAATATACTTTTATATTTGAATAAGTATTTCTTGCTAAATGTTCAACTTGAACAACTGTGTTCTTGTCAAAATCTTTATTAACAATTGTCGCTGAATAGAATTCTACTCTAGCATATTCTTTTAATAAGTTAATTTTTAAAACTTCATTAACATTATAGTTACCAAGATTTGCAATATAAAGATTTAATTTAGTACTGTATTCTAAATTAAAATTAATATTATAGTTAATATTATTGATTTTCTTATTAGAATTAAAGAAAACTAACGTTACTTTTACCACAATATCTTCTTTAAAATTAAAATTGATATTATTATTAATTTCTTCTAAATATATTAAATATTCATCTTCAGTTGTAATTTCAACTTTTTCAACTCTTGAGTTACGTAAATCAATAAAGTTTACATTATTATTTGTAAAATCTTTTTTCATTATTTGTTTAATTCCTTAACTCATGAGTAACCTTCATTATTAACTCTCTCAACCAATTCATTACCTCCACTCAAAACAATTCTTCCATCAATAATTACATGAGCGTGAGTTGGTACAACTTTTTTAAAGAATCTGTCATAATGTGATACAAGAACTAATGCACTTTTTGATAAGTCTATTGAGTTTAAATTTTGAGCTACAACTTCTAAAGCATCCACATCAAGCCCTGAATCAATTTCATCAATTAAACTAAATATTGGGTTAAGCATTTTAAGTTGAAGTATTTCATTTTTTTTCTTCTCACCACCACTAAATCCATCGTTAACAAATCTCTTTAACATGTGTAAATCAAACTTCAATTCTTCAGCTTGATCTTTAATATCTTTATATATTTCTTTAAGTTTTTGAGGTTTGTCTTTATGTGCGTTTACAATGTATTTTAAAAATTCTAAATTTGTAACCCCTGGTATAACCTGAGGGTTTTGCATTGCTAAAAACAACCCCAATTTACTTCTTTCATCAACTGGCAATTCTAAAATAGACTTACCATCAATTAATATATCCCCAGAGATAATTTCATATTTTGGGTGACCCATTATTGACATCAATAATGTTGATTTACCATTACCATTCGGTCCCATTAAGGCATGTATTTCACCGGTGTTAATGGTTAAATCTACCCCTTTTAGTATTTCTTTATCTTCAATATTTACATATAAATTTTTTATTTCTAATTTGTGCATATTATGTTCCTTTGCATTGATATTATAATTATTCTAAAACTATTTAACCATTTTTATTAAAAAAATTAAATTTAAATAATATAATATTTGGACTATTTTTTTATTATAATTATCTTGATAAAAAATCAAGGAGTGAAAGATTTGAAAAAGTTACTAACACTATTAAGCAGTGTTTCAATGATAGTTACAACTGCACAAGTTGTAGTTGCGTGTACTTCAAAATATGACCAAAAAGATGTTGATGGTAACTCTATTTTGGTGCAATTTTTAAATAGTTTGGACGGGAAAGCACAAATTAAAGCTAATGACGTTTTAGATAAATTAATTAATGCTAGTTCAGGAGTAAAAAACAGAGAAAAATTCTCAATAGATTTATTAAAAATGTTTAATTTATCGGTTATGGCTAATGCAAGTACTAATTATGGTGCTGATGGTAAAACTGAATATAAATTAGACCAAAATAATCCATATTATTTAAATAATTTAGAAAATATTTTAATTGATAGATTTAAAACTTTATCAGCTGACGTTGATAGACAAATACAAAATGAAAAAGATAAATACAAAAATGAACATGCAGGTAAGTGAGAAGAAGAATGAAATAAAATGCTTGTTAATAAGTATAGTGTTTATCAAACTGACACAAAAGATATGGATAGAGACTTTTTAGAACAAAAATACAAAGCTGATATCCTTTTAAGCGACTCATCTAATAATGTGTCAAAAATATTATTAGATATATTATTAAATACAGACCAACAAGGTGTAACTTGAGTTTCAAAAACAACAGTTCAAGAAAAGTATAAAAACTTATATCTCGCAGGAGATGATGAGACAAAATTAAACTCAATTTTTAATTCAGATCCTAATGTTTTAAACCAAATATTTAACTCAAAACAAGATAGTTCAAAGAAATGAACCAACACAATGGTTGCTAATAAAACAAATTGAGATAAATTAAAAGGTGAGATAGGTCAAAATTATACAGAAATGAAAACCGATGTGCCATTAGATTTAACAAAATTAAGTGTTACTGATGCTACTTCAAGAAAAGGATTTGTAAGTAACTCTCAAAGATTCTTTTTAGATCAATGATATACTACTCAAGCACCATTAGCAATTAGTGAAATCACAATCCCTTTTGCTGATGATCATAAATTTGATGATGGTGTTAGTGCAAGTAGCTTTGAAAATAAAACTTATACAGACTACCAAGCAGATATTGCAAAGTTATTTAATGAATTAAAAGGTAAAGAAGACAAAGGTGTTACAGATTCTAAATGAAGAAAATACATGTCAGAAGGTTCTATATCAGGGTTATTAGATGGTAAAGGAACTATTAAAAAGTATGATAAATTATTAACATTATCTGATTCATCAGACTTTACTCAAGACTTAAGAAGTGCTGTTTATGATTATGTTCTTAATATTGATAAAGAGGGAAAACTCGATAAAATAAGCGGTGTGGATTTAAGAAGTGACGAGCAAACAAACGAACTAAATTTTATATCAAAAATTAATAGAAGCGCAAGTGAGAGCAAAAACTTTTATGGTGTTTTAAATGATGGAAGATTAATTTTAGTTGATACATCAGGACTTCACATCATTAATATTGACGGTTACAAGTATTTAAAAGATAATATTGATAGTAAATTAGAAAGTACTAAAGGTGTCAATGTCGAAGATGGAATAATTAATGAAGATACACTATCTGAATTAGAAAAGTTTAAGAATTTCCACAAATTAACAAATAATGAAAAAATAGCATATATCCAATCTGAAGTTGAAAATGATCAAAATTACTTCACAAAACTTAACAGTCATATAACAAATCCTTATGAGCAATATTTAGTAAACACATCATTAATCAAAGGTTTAGACGGTGCCGCTACTAGCTTTGATGCAATGTCAGAAGTTAAAGACTGAGTTAAAATCGAATCATCAACTGATGCTTCAAAATATAGTTGATCTTCATCTGTTTTTGATTACTTCTATACAATAAGTACAGATAAAGCTAAAGACCAGAGAGATTTCATAAATAGATTTATAGTATTTAACTCAATTGATGATTCTAATGGAAATGCTTATAACTTAGGTGATAAATTTAGTTCAATGCTTTCAACTATAAAATCAATAATAAGTTCCGCTCCAAGCAATGCATTTGTTAATGAATTTAATAAAAGAAATAAAGAAATATTAAAACAATCAGATAAATCAAAATATCCAAAACAAATAATTAAAAATGGTGATACATTTAATGATAATTTGAAAAAGAAAACTAATGAAAAGTTTTGAAAACCAGGTGATGAAACACCCACTACAAGAAGTAACGTTTCTATAAACTTAATTAATAATGAATTAGTTAGTATGTATTTTAAAAATACTACTATTATAAGAGGTGATGAATAATGAAAAAACTAATAGGATGACTTACTGCATTAAGTATAATAGGTTCATCATCATCAATGGTAGTATCTTGTAATAAAGATAACTCATGAGATGTTAGACCAGATAAACCAAAACTAGATTCAAATCTTGCTAAGAAACTATTAGCAAGTATTTCTGGTGATTCTTCTCTTGCGGATATTGATTTTGGCTCATTCTTTAGTTCAGATGATGCAACTAAAATTGTTGTAAATATGATTAATGAATTGATATCTAGACAATATAGTTTTGATTCAAAAAATAAACAAATAAGTGACTTAGGTTGAAGCTCAAAATACGGTAAAGAAGATAATGGTTCAATAGAACAATCATTTAGAGATTTGTATTCAGAAGATACTAGATCAATTGCTGAAGATAATTTATTTTTAGAATATACTAAAGCCCTTTCAAGCAATGAAAATTATGACTTTAATATTCAAGCAAAATACTTATATGATTTAAATCTAGTAAGCAAAACAAGCGTAAAACTTCTAAATGATAATGATGGTAAGCTAAGTGGTAAAACTGCTGAATTAGACCCTTCTAATGTAAATGATAAAGCAATTTATTTCAAAAAAAATGGTAAAGGTAAATCGCTTCTTTGAAAATACTCAGGTGAAATAGTTCCTGGTATTACAGATAAAGATGAAGATATACAAACATCAAACTTACCAACTATTAATGATTTGACAGCCGAATATTCAAAAATAGAAGAAGAAGATAAAACTAAGTTCTATGTTGATAAAGATTGTACAAAAAGAGTGTCTGCAAAAACTGCTTTATTTATTAGATTTCAACAATATTTTGAGTCTAAACTATTAGAAGATATTAATACTAACCTACTTACAAAATCATTCTTAGATGCCAATATGTTTAAAATTAAATCTGAAGGCACTAGTGAAAGCGGGGTTAAAAATGGTGTATATTTAAATACAGCATCACCAATTTTCTCTAAAACACAATCTTGAAGTAATAATACTAATGAAAAGTTAAAAACAAATGTTAAAATGGTTTGAACAGTAAAATATGATAATACTAAAAAGGATTTAGATCTTGAAAGTGAAATAAAAACTAAGTTAAAGAAATTTATTAACCCTGCCAATGGTGAAATGTTAAGTCCAAGTGAAACAAGTATTACCGATATATTAGAGATATTGTCAAAATTAGGAGAACAATCAAAAGAAGAAACACCTACTAACCCTTATAACCCTGTTATAGATGATAGTAATTCATATGATCCATATTTTGGTCAAGGTGGTTTTAAAGGATTTACTATTTATAATAATGATAGTTCTATTGGTGATTCGCCTATTTCTGGAGCTAATTACGAGTCTGCTGTAAAAAGTTGAAATAATGGTCCTGGAATTATCTTAAAAAGCCCAGAAAAGTACTCATTTACTGATAAGGATAATGGTAACTACGAAGAAATAGTCGTTGTACTTCCAGTCTATATGATTGAACTATTGGGTGGTAGTGGTGCTAATATATACCAAATAAAAGGTAAAGATCAAGCAGATACAATAGATATAAACTTGGGTAAATCAGTATCAAACAAAACTGAATTTAAAGATATTTGAGATAGACCAATTAACGAAAAATTACATACAAAAGATATTCAAGACTTAATTGCGGATAGTTCAAAAAGGGATTCAATGTTGAACCAATTAAAATATTTGGTTTCAAATGATTCAACTTCTTCAGAACTAGCTAAAACATCACTATATTCATTATATTTAGATAAAGATTTAGTATACTATGCTGGTTTATATAATGAAATTGGTAAATATATCAAGAATGAAGATGACTACGATGAATAAAAAAAACCTTTTTAAAAGGTTTTTTTTATTATAAAATTTATTCGAGGTGTATTATGGAAAATAATTGTATATTTTGTAAAATCGGTAGCAAGGAAATAAAATCAAATGTAATATATGAAAATGAAAGTACAATAGCTTTCTTAGACTTATCACCCAACTCCAATGGACATTGCTTAGTTATTCCTAAGAGTCATTATGATAACTTTGAAGAAGTAGACTTAAATGACGCTATTGAAGTTTTAAAAACTAAAAAACACGTAATTAAAATTTTAAATAAAGTTTTCAATCCACTTGGATATAATTACATTTCAAATCAAGGTAGTGAAGCATTTCAAACAGTGTTTCATTATCACGAACATATTATTCCTAAATATAAAAAAGAGCATGGATATACTTTTAAAATTAATAAACAAATTGATGATTTAGAAACTGAACAAATTATAAAAAAAATATCTGAATTTCAAGAAAACTAATTTTTTTTGACGTTTTCAAAATGTCTTAAAAAACTTCTTCCATCTTCAGATAATATTCTTGGTGTCCAATTATTATGAGATACCTTTTTTATTTCTTCATTAACTCTGTATAATCTTGCATCAAGGCTATCTAATGTAGAAATTATTATGCTTTCAACCAATAATGGTTCAATTGGTGAACCAAACTCATTTTTACCATGACTTGATAATATAACATGTTGTAATTTAACAATATCATCACTTTCAATATTTAGCTCTCTTGCTTTTTCAAATACAAAATTATTACCAATTGAAATATGTCCAATAAGTTTCCCAATTGGAGTATACTCACTAGCGTTCTTTCCTTCTAATTCAACAACCTTACCAATGTCATGTAGAATAACCCCACAATATACTAAATCTCAATCTATTTCAATAAATGTATAAACTTTATTAAGTGCCTTTGCCGCTTCCAGCATCGAACTACTATGTCAAAATAAACCGCCAACAACATTATGATGTATACTAACTGCTGCTGGATAGGTTTTATAATGCTCTTCATGCTCTTTTAAAAGCTCTAAGGTAACTTTCTTATAACTATGGTTTTTAAGCGATTCTACAAAGCCTAGCAACTCTTTAAACTTATCATTTATATTAAGAGGAGCATTAATTGAGAACATATCGTGAGATAATTTGTACTCTTCAAACTCTTCTTCGTTTATTACTACATAATTGTTAATTTTTAATTGAAGTTGATGCCTATAACTGTTAATATTGGCATCAATTCTTATGATAGTACCCGCCTTAAGATTACAAATATCTTCATCATTTACATTTCATAGTCTACCTTCAACTCTTCCAGTTCGATCAATTAGATGTAAAATCAAATAATTTAAACCATTATTACCTGTTGATAGTACAACCCTTTCAATCCTTGCTGTTAAATTGACAATTTTATTTTCTAAATTTAATTCATTTATCATAATTACTCCTTTTTATGAATTAGATTAAATATCCTGGATTTTCAATTACTTCTGTAAAACTATCTATAAAGGACATTATATTTTCAAAACTTAATTCATTATTATCAAAAGAAATATTTATGCTTAAAGAATTATATAAGAGTCCATCATTTTTTAATAATTGATTTATGTTATTTAAAGATATACTAAAAATCGTTTCATCATTTAATAAACAACTTGATATATAGTTATTAAAGTTAAGAAAGTCATATATCATGTATTTTGATTCTAGATTAAAATTATTAGATTTATCAAGCTCTTTCTTAAAATTAAATATACTAATACCTAAATTATTTATTGACGTACATTTTCTTTTTTGGCTATTTTTAAACTTTTGCATTATATTTATAAATTTTTGGTTGTTTTTAAAGAATGCACCAGATGAAGACATTGAATAAACTATCGCTTTTGTAAGAAGTGTTGATACATTAATTTCTACATCTTTATCAATTGAAGGTTTATATAATATGTCTTGAAGGTTTAGTAATTGATTTATATCTAATGATAAACTTACTGAAGATTTACTTATACTTGTTTTAATTATTTCTTCTTTTGATACTTTCTCAATATTATTTGTTGTTAAATCAATACTATTAATTTCTTTATGATTATTATTGTTAATTTTCTTATCATCTAAGTTGACATTATTTTTAGAGAACTCGTTTAATGAGTTTAAATTTTTCAAAACACCAGTTTCTTCATTTGATACTATTTTTTCATGAGAACTAATACTATCAACTGATTTTCTAAACTCTTGATGTTCTTGCTTTTTATCAAAGTTTTCATTCTGTCTTTGATGCAATTTTTCTATAAACTTAATTTTTTCATTATTATTATCATTTTTAATAGCTTCTTTATTTTCTTGATTATCTCTAAATCTTGCTAAAAAATTGTTAGTGTCTTCTTTAATTACTTTTTCACCCATGCCTAATGATGTGTTATTAAAAAAACTTAATTCTTGAGTGATAGAATCATTTATTTGTACTTTATTTTTATTCAAAATATGGCTTTCAATACCACTAACTTCAGAACTTTTTTTATTAAATTTACTTGAATCAAATGTTAATTGGTCATTATTTTTATTATTTGTATCAATTGTTTGTTCTTCTAATTTTTTTTCTAGTTTTTCAACAGCTGGTGTTGTTTCAACTTCTTCATAATTATCAAAATAATTAAATTCATCAAGTCCTTCTTTTAGAGTATCATTAATATTTTTTGGTTCTCTAACAAGTTCCATTAGTTCATCATGAGTAACTAACTCAAATAACTTATCGTTACAAGAAACAATCAATGAATCAATTATAAATATATTTTTTACAACTCCATTAATTGGAGATTTTATTTCTACCTTTTCTAACTGAGTTGAAATAGTAGTCAATAAATCGCCCTTATTTATTGGTTGGCCTTCTTTAACGAAGACATCATCAACTATACCTTTTAAGTTTTTACTATTATTAAATAAAATAAATTCCATGATTTATGCCCCTTTTACGCTATACATATTAGTATTTTACACTATTATCTATTAGAATAAAATAAAAACTATTTCATAGAAAAAAATATTAGAATATTCACTAATATTTAAACTTAAACTCTAATTCTTGTACTTTTTTAGTTTTTTTTGAATTCTTTTCATTTTCAAGTATTTCATAGATCATGTTTCTTATGAAGTTAACTGATTTTGGTCTTATTCATAAATTCAAGAAATTTTGTCTAATTTCAAGTGAGTCTAAATAAGAAATTGCATTTATATAATCATATTTAAAATCTTTTACAAATTTAGTTAAAACTTTGTCGATAAAAGGGTTTTTAGAAAACATAAAATCTCTAGGGAAGCTTTCAACTAATAACATTCCATCAATATTCAGACCATTATAATTTAATAAACTCTTTTTTAATAGTTTATTAACCATAATACCTTTTTCACTTTTTGTTAAGAAGTAGTCATCCATCATTTCTTTTGTATAATTAAGAACTCCATCACCTTTGTTTAAGAGTCAATCTACTTTTTCATATGCACTCATTATATTATTCACCTCTGGTATTAATATATCTATTTTAACTAAAAAAATAGTTTAAATAAAGTATTTTTATTATTTTGCATAATAGTATATAAATATAAAATATTTACAATGCTTTATTGCAGAAATTTACTAACGATATAATAATCGTTATTCAAACAAATTAAAAATATAATTATTAATCTTTATTAAAATACACGGTTATTAACAAAATATTGTAGGTTATTATTTTACTATTATACAAGACTATATGTTAATTATAAATTATATATTTATTGAACTATTATTGTACTTTTTATAATGAGGTAAAATAAATTTATCAACTTAATATAGAATAAGTAAATTATTATAGAACAAATTAGGTATATAATTAATTATTAATCTTGATTTAACTTAATAACTAAATAATCAATTTACATAGTTTATTAAATAATAGCATATAATTAATGGTGTTTTAGAATACGATGAGTTAAATATTATATATAGCTAATTTAAAAACCTTTAACATTTGTAATTGTTAAAGGTTTTATTTATAAACTTTATTTTGATTAATTTTAAAATAATTAAGTAGTTATAGTAACATTAAGTGTCAATGTTATTGGACCTGATAATAAATTGTTAAAGTTATTTATGTCATCTTCAGAATCTAATAATATTACTGTTGCAGTCCCACCACTTTCTGGAGAACCATTAGTATAATTAAGAGTATCATTACCACTTAAACCAAAAATATCAACGGTAGCATTATTGCTTGTAATAAAATCATTATATTTTTCAGCTAATACTTCTTCTAACACATCTAATTCTGCATCTTTTTCACAACTAATATTTAATGTTTTATCAGTTATTACTGTGTTTATATCAATTTGTTTGAAAATTTTCGCGTTTATCTCACCTCTTACATAATACCCATCAATCGAATAAGCCATTCCACTTTTAACAGTTAATTTTGCAAGTTTAATTTGAGTACCTTCAACATGTTGCACAGTGCCATTATCATCATCAAAATAATTTATATCAACTAAATTAACTAATTGATCAATAGTTATTTTTATACCTATTAATGAAGCTAATAATAGGAGTTTTTCTGTATATGATTTAATTAATTTAAATACTCCATCCTTAGTTCCAACTTCTGTTTCAGGTACTGTTATGCCTTTTTTATAAATAGCTGGATTAAACATTGCATAATCGCCTTCACCTTTTATTAAATCATCAACTAATTTTAAATCCACTTCTTTTACTTCTTTTAATGTAAAAGTAACTTCACCTTTTACTAACTTACTTGTGCTAGTAGCAACAACTTTTATAGAACCATCTTTTTTATCGCTTTTTGATGGAGCGACGAAGCTACTAAAGGTAATATCTATGTCTTTTTCAACACTTAAATTATCATTAATTAATAATTGTTTGATTATAGAACTTTCTGCACTACTTTGTTTTTCATCTTCTACAGGTGCAATTTTTGAAGTTTCTGGTAATGTACTTAAATCTACAACTTCTCTAAAAATTAGTGAGAATGTTGCAGATCCTTTTAACTTTGTGCTATTAGCAGCAGGTTCAACTTTAATTGACCCTGGGTTACTAGTGCTTGTTGCTGCATTAAACCCACTAAATAATAAATCACTTTCAACATAATTCTTTCCGCTAAACTTCTTATTAACAGCATCAAGTACAGCTTTTTTTGCTAATGCTTCATTATTTGCAGCTGGTGATAATTTTAAATCATCTCCAGTAATTGTGCTTAAATCAGATAACGTATCATTATAAGCTAATTCAAAAGATGCAGATCCTTTTAACTTTGTGCTATTAGCAGCAGGTTCAACTTTAATTGACCCTGGGTTACTAGTGCTTGTTGCTGCATTAAACCCACTAAATAATAAATCACTTTCAACATAGTTCTTTCCGCTAAACTTCTTATTAACAGCATCGAGTACAGCTTTTTTTGCTGATGCTTCATCATTTGCAGCTGGTGATAATTTTAAATCATCTCCAGTAATTGTGCTTAAATCAGATTTTTTATCTGTATTTGTTTCCTCAGTTGCAGGTTCGCTATTTCCACAAGATACAACTGCTGCACTTGTTGTTGCAACTAAACTCATTGACGTTAATAAACATAGTAATTTTTTCATATTTTATTCTCCTTTGCTTAATTATATTTGTATATATATTAAAAAAATTTTTAAAATAACTAAAATAATACAAAAATTTATTAATACTTAATAATACATAACTACCATTTTTAAACTATAAATATATGTAAAAAATCTTTAAAAAGCAAAAAAAAGTCCTTTATAGACTTAATGAATTGATTTATTTTTCTAACTTTATTTTACAAATGGCATTAATTTTTTGTTTATCAATTTTTTGATCTCATGAATTGTTAACTCTTGCTAATCTACCAATATGAATATAATTTGATATTGAATAAGCATGACTAATATTATTATTATTAATGCCACCACCAATTAGTATTTTTGTCTTTAAATTAAGATTTACTAATAAGTCAATGACCTTTAGACCTGTTTCTAAATCCAATCCACCTGAAGTCAAGATATAATCTATCTCCAAACTATTTAACTTCTTATAACTTTTAGTAAAATTATTTACTTCATCAAAAGCTTTATGGAAAGTGATTGTAAGATTTTTTTTAAATTTTAGTACTTTTTTTAGAAATTTTATGTCGATATTATTTTTGGAAGTAAGTGCACCAAAAACAATTCCGCTTGCTTTTGTACTCGTTATAAATTTAATGTCTTCTAAAATTTGTTTTTTTTCAGCTTTTGAATATACGAAGCTATTTGAACTTGGCCTAACAATCACATTTACAGGAATTTTAGATATACTAGTAACTTCATCAATTAAATCATATGGGGGTGTTAACCCACCAACTTCCAAATCCTTACATAGTTCAATTCTATTTGCTAATGAATCATTTATATCAATAACATCTTGTTTTGATTTTGCGATTACTTCTAAAAACATTATAAGTATTTTTCCAATACTCTAACTTTATCTAACTTTTCTCAACTAAACTCTTTTTTTCCAAAATGCCCATATTTACTAGTTCTGAAATAAACAGGTTTTTTTAAATCTAGTGTATCAATAATTGATTGAACTCTAAAGTCAAAATTTTCTTCAATTGCTTTGTAAATAATGGCATATGGAACTTTATTTGTACCAAATGCTTCTATAAAAATTGATATCGGTTTTGAAACACCTATTGCATAACTTAACTGTATTTCGAGTTGGTCTGCTAATCCAGCTGCTACAATATTTTTAGCAACATATCTCGCCATATACGCGGCACTTCTATCAACTTTTGAAGGGTCCTTACCTGAGAATGCACCTCCACCATGTCTAGAATATCCACCATAACTATCAACAATAATTTTTCTTCCTGTAAGTCCGGTATCGCTTTTAGGACCTCCAATTACAAATCTTCCTGTTGGGTTAATTAATACATTAAAGTCAGTATTAAGGTTATGTTTTTTAGCAATTACATTCATTATGTTAGATTTAATGAATTCTTTGAACTCTTCTTCATTATAATTATCATCATGTTGAACTGACATTAGTATAGTATCAATTCTTGGATTGTTATAATTTTCATAATCCATAGTTACTTGTGATTTCATATCTGGTTGAGCATATTTAAACTTATTGTTTTTTCTTAATTTTGAAGCTAAATGTACTAAATCATGTGCCAATTGTATTGCGCAAGGCATATAATTTGAAGTTTCGTTTGTTGCATAACCGAACATAATTCCTTGATCACCAGCGCCCATATCATCTTTATTAACTCCTATTGATATATCTTGAGATTGTTCATTAATTTTAACTACTATATCACAATGATTAGGATCTATACCAGTTTTTTCGTCATTATAACCAACCCTATTAATAACTCATTTCGCGATTTCTTTGTAATCAACTTTGGCAGTTGTAGTGATCTCCCCACCTATCACTAAAAAACTTCCCGTCACAAAAACTTCACAAGCTACCTTAGAATTTTCATCTTGTTCAAGGCAAGCATCCAAAATAGCATCAGATATTTGATCACAGATTTTATCTGGATGACCTTCTGAAACTGACTCACTTGTAAAATACTTTTTCATAAAATTCTCCTTAAATTTTCATAGCATATTAATAATAACAAATTTTTAAATATCTTTTAATATTGTTTCTACAATTTCTTTATTGTTAAGATCATTTAATAAAAAATGTTTATTTTTCTCAAATTTTATTATTTGAAATTTTTTATTTGATATATCTCTTAAGTTTGTTAATAATCATTTTTTTGAAATAAATACATCATTTAATGGTAAGAGAAATACAACACTCTTTTCTTTCTTATTTATATTCGAAGCTAATTTCTTATTTATCTTGCTAATCTGCATAAACTCTTTAATGCTCTTTTTTCGTTGTAATAATTCGCCTAATTTTTTTGCGTATTGACTATTGTTTGTGCAATCTTCTCCATAAAGTTTGTTATTTATTTTTATATTATAAGTGAATAAAAAACTAAACAAGAATTTAATAATTATACTAAAACTAATTTTATTAAACTGTTTTACATAAATTGAACTTAATATTACTTTATTAACATAACTATGATTAACAAAATATGAAGATAAAGAAGATCCAAATCCCTCGCCTAATAATATAAGTTTTTTATCAGGATATTTATTTTCTAAATAAATAATTATTTCTCTTAAATCATTTATAAGATATCCATAATTAAATTTATTACAATTTTCATTTTCTCCAAAGTTTCTTTGATCATATGATAGAAATGATATATTTTTATAATATTTATTAATATACATTTCTGTATCTATAAAACTTTTTCTACTCATTCCAAAATCATGAACACCTAATATAATATGACTTGACTCTTTTTTAATTTCACCTAACCATTTTAATTGGTAATTATCACTTGTTCTGAAAAACTTTTTCTTTACAAGCTCTGACTTAACTAAGGGTTTAACTTTTGTTTTTATTCTTTTTACAAGAATTAATCTTGTATTAACTATTAACAGACATAAAAAAATGATTGATACAATCACTATTGTTAATATTAAGTTTAGATTGTAATCCTTGAACATTTTCATAAAAAATTATTAATAATAATATTAATAATTTATCCTCCTCTTGATAAGTCTAGAGCGTAGACATCAAATTGACCCATAAATCAGAAAGCAAAAATAACATTTTGTCTTCTAATTATAAATTCATCATTACCCATTACATTAATTGCTTCATAAATTAAATTACCAGCATCTTGTTCTAAATTAATTCTCATTCTTTCGAAGTCATATATAGTTGATCTACCATACATTTCATTTTTTCTTTCAAACTCAACTTCTGTTAGAACCCTTTCATAGGTATCCATATATTTAGTATTATTTCTTAATCTTTGTTCAATTCCTCTACAGATATTTTTTATTTCTTTATCTAAAGCGAATAGAGCCTCATGTAAATTTCTTAATTTATCATGTCTTTTCATAGTCTATCCCCCTGTTGTAATATTTTTAATTATACCTAATAATGTAAATTTTTACAATTGATAGAAAAAAATAGGTATTTATTTTTCTTTTATCCTTATTATTTCTTCCACCTTATTATTAGAAGAAATTTTAAGTAAAACTCCGCATAATTGTCCGCTATTTGATGATGGTATAAACTTTGCCTGTAGTCCGGTTTTTTCTTTTAAAATTACCTCATCTGGATTAACTCCAATTATTGAATTAAGTGGTCCAGTCATACCAACATCGGTTATAAATGCGGTTCCCTTTTCAAGAATTTGTTCATCTGCTGTTTGAACATGTGTATGTGTGCCAAGCAATGCAGTTATTTTACCATCATAATTAAATGCAAATGCAGCTTTTTCTGCGGTTGCTTCTGCATGAAAATCAACAATATGAATATCTGAATTATCATTTTCTAAAATACTATCAAGTGATTCATAAGGATTATTAACAGGGTCCATAAACATTCTACCCATAAGATTTGTTACTCTTATTTTTTTATTATTACAATTATACAAGTAACTTCCTTTTCCTGGTAAATAACTAGACATATTATGGGGTCTCAATAAGTCATCAACTTCATTAATGAAATTGCAAGTATCTTTTTGCCTAAAAATATGATTACCGCTTGTTATAACATTTATACCTTGCTCTTTTAAAAAATTATAATGATTATTATTAATACCTTTTCCATGACTTATATTTTCACCGTTAGCAATTATAAAATCGACTTTATATTTTTTTACTAAATCTTTTAATTTTAAATTAATTATTTCCCTACCAGAAGATGAGAATACATCTCCAATAAATAAAATATTCATTAAATCTCCTTTTCAATTAAGTTCAATAAGTTATCAACTGATATATCTTTGTTTTTAAAACTTTCAATTAAATGTTTTATTTTATTGTGTTTATAAACAAAGTTTAATTTTTCTTCTGTCTTTTTCAAAAAACTAACAGTCTTTGTTAAACTATCATGTACAGCACTTTTTGAAATTTTTAATTCATCTGCGATTTCTTGAAATGAATAATCCTCAAAAAAATATAGTTCAAAGTATTGCTTTTGTTTATCTGTTAATAGATTTTTATAATAATCAAAATATTCTGATATTAACATTGTTTTTTCTAAATCATTATTGCTCATTATTATCGTCATCATCTTCCATAAAATCTGCGGTTAATTCATAAATATAATCATCAACACTAAATAACTTAATATCATCAACTTTTTCTCCAGTTCCAACAAGTTTAACTGGTATTCCTAAAATATCTTTTATAGCAAGTGCTATACCACCTTTGCTTGTTCCATCCATTTTTGTTAAAACTATTCCCGTTACGTCAGTTGCTTCTGAAAAAGCCTTTGCTTGATTAACTCCGTTTTGACCAGTCTGTGCATCAATAACTAATAATCTTTCATGCGGACCATCCTTTACACTTTTTTGAATGATTTTAGTTATTTTTTCAAGTTCTCTCATTAAATGTTCCTTATTTTGTAGTCTACCTGCTGTATCAACTAATAATAGGTCATATTTTTTTTCTAATGCAACTTTAATAGAATCGTAAACAACACTAGCGGGGTCCTTAGTGTTATTTTGTGGTTTCATTAAATCAACATTTTTTAACCTATTAATACATCATTGTTCTAGTTGCTCTACTGCTCCAGCTCTAAAAGTATCACCAGCTGCTATTAGTACCTTTTTATCTTGTATACTATAGAAATTTGCAATCTTTGCAATACTAGTAGTTTTACCAACCCCATTAACACCAACAATTAAAAATATATTCAATCTACCTTCTTTGTAGTTTAGTTCTGTTTTTGGTTTTCCTGAATTTGTGTAAGATTTGTATATCTCTTCAGCTAAAATTTCTTTAACTTCTTTAAATCCGTACTTAGGTTTTACTCTTTTTTGCACATTATTAGATATTTCTAAAACCATTTTCATTCCCATGTCTGTTTTTATTAGCACATTTTCCAATTCTTCATAAAAATCATTATTAGGTATTTTATATTTTTTTGTAAGTTTTTTTATATCACTTGAGAATGTAAGGGTATTTTTATGCTCTTTTTTGTGTTTTTTTTCTTGCTTTTTTATTATTCTACGTTCTTTTAAACTACTTCAAAATCCCATTTTATTTCTCCATTTTTCTTATTTAATTGTATAATATTTTTGATACTAAAATTATTTAAGGTGGAATTTATGAAAAAAATACTACAGATGATGTTTGCATTAGGATTAACTGTTGTTCCTTCAACTCTAGGAACTGTTAAAAAAGCAAGTGTTAATGAATCAAAATATGAAAATTTTATCCAATCATGAAATGAATTTTTATATTATAGATATGATATGTCATCATCTGAAACAGATTATGTTAAAAAAAATATAAAAAGTATTGTAAAAGATAATCTTGGAGACGACCCATTATTTATAGATATTTTTAAAGATGCTAATATAAAATTTTTGTCACTTGTTGGTGATCAATTAAAGGTTCAATTCTCTAATAAAAAAAATAAGTCAATTATATCAGAAGATATAATTAAAAGTTTTACACTAATTTTGTATAATTATGACAATATTGATAAGTTTATCAAAAATACACAAGATTATTTGAAGCTATACCCAATGATAATTGATAAGAATAATTACATTCAACTCGAAATTGAAGATAAATTAAAAGCAAGATATCAAAACTTTATTGATTGATACAGTTTTGAGTTATTATACTTGAATAATATAAACGAATTTTATGATTTTTTAGATTTTGATGCTATTAAAACAACATTAGAATCAAAAAACTACATAAAAGCTGATTATTTGTGTAGCACAAATTTAAAGTTTTATTTTAGACGTGACATTAAAAGTTTAAGAAATAGTGAAGATAAAAAAATATTTTTTTCAAAGGATAAATCAGTAATGACATTCAATATATTAAAGTGGTTATCAAAACATACTTATTTAAATCCCTATGATAAAGATTGTGCTAATTTCTTTAGTATTGAATCTATTGATTATAAAAAGGGATATACTACCATTACACTTAACAAAAAGTATTTTGATAAATCTTTAATAATTACATTAAATGAAAAATAAATCATAAGATTTATTTTTTTTCGTTTTTTTTGTTTATAAATTCTTGTAATTCTTCAAACTTACCTGTTCTAATGAATTGAACTGTTTCTTCAATATTTAATAGTTGTTCACTGGCTCTTTCCAGATTTTTTAATTGTTTTACAATAGTTATAATCTTAACTGCTTCTTCCTTACTTTTTGAATCAAGAACTTTTTCTGCAAGCGCATTATTAATATCATTAAATTCATTAGTTAATTGTTCTTCTACTTTTATAACCTTTTGGTGTTGATCTTCATTATAGTTTTCAACAAGGTTCAATATTATATTCAGCATTTTATTTACTAAGTTAAACATTTTAGAAATTTGTTGTAATTCGATTGTCTCTGGTTTATATTTCAATGAGAAGTAACAAATATTTTTTGCTACGTCCGCTATTCTTTCAACCTCTCTACAAATTAAAACTCCTCCAACCGCTAATCTTAAATCACCAGCAACCATTTGTTGTTTCGCAATTTTTCAAAGAGCCATTCTCGTAAAGTTATTCTGCATGTCATTTATTCTAACATCATTATCAATAACTTCTTGTGCAATATCATAGTTTTGGTTTTTTAAAGCTTCAAATGTACTTGCAAATTGTGTTTTAGTTAATTCAATAATTGATAGCAAATCTTTTTTAATAACTTCAATGTCTCTGTCTAATATTTTATTGTATGACATATTGCTTGCTTCCTTTCTCTTATCCAAATCTACCTGAAATATAGTCCTCTGTTTTTTTGTTTTTTGGGTTAGTAAATATTCTCTTTGTTTTATCATATTCAATTAACTCACCATTTAAGAAAAATGCTGTATAATCACTTATTCTTGTAGCTTGTGCCATTGAATGGGTAACTATTACAATTGTAAACTCTTTTTTTAATTTTAGTATTAATTCCTCCACTTTTAAAGTGGCAATTGGATCAAGTGCACTTGTTGGTTCGTCCATTAGAAGAATTTTTGGTTTCATTGCAATTGCTCTTGCAATGCATAACCTTTGTTGTTGGCCTCCGCTTAAACTAAGTGCAGAATCTCTTAAGTAATCTTTTACATCATCTCATAATGCAGCTTTTTTTAAAGAGTCTTCTACTATTTGATTTAAGGCAGCTTTATCTTTTACACCTTGATTTCTTGGCCCAAAAGCCACATTATCATAAATTGATATTGGGAACGGATTTGCTTTTTGAAATACCATACCAACATTAGTTCTTAATTTAACTACATCAACCCCTTTTTCATAAATTTTTATATCATTAACCTCAATTTGTCCTTCAAGATAAATATTATTTACTAAATCATTCATTCTATTTATTGATCTAATAAGAGTTGACTTACCACAACCTGATGGTCCAATGAAGGCTACAACAGTGTTTTGCTTAATATTCATATTTATATTTTTTAATGCTTTCTTTGTTTTATTGTAATAGAAATTAAAATCACTTATTTTAATTACTTCAGGTCTTTTGCTAATCGGAACATTGTGAGTATTTTTAACATAAAGTTGATCTTCTGAAATCTCTTCTATAACTTCTTGATTAAGTTCTTCATCTACATTAGTAGTTTTTATTTTATTTAACTTTGCCATGATTACCCCTCTTTTTAATTAGTTTTTCTTGGTCCTTTAGCATCTTTAATTATATCTTTTATAACTTTTTTTCTAATCCTACTATTTTTATAATAAATTCTAATATTTTTATAACTTATTGTTCTAAATAACTTCTTGAACTTTCTTCTTATATTTTTAAATAATTTTTTAAATCAAGCTCTATAATGAAATTTAAAAATTGAATTATATAGATTTATAAACTTACTTTTTCAAGTTACATTTTTATGAAGTGGATCTAACTTATTACTTATATATCTACTCAAAATTATTAATCCTAAAACTAATAATATTGCTACAAACGCTATTTGATAAGCAGTTCCTAGTAGTTCAGCAGTACTTCCTTCTGAAGCTAGCATGTATATTTCAGTTGTTAGTGTTGCACCTGAAGAAAAGAAACCATCTGATGGCATTCTTACAGCTGTACCAAGTGTTAAATAAACAGGAGCTGATTCACCAATTATTCTTGATACAGATAGAATAACAGTAGTCATAAATCCTTTTAATGAATTTGGAATAACTACTTTAAACATAACTCCCGACTTTGACATTCCCATTCCATAAGCAGCTTCCTTGTATAATGTTGGGACTGATGTAATTGAGTCTTCAAACGAAGTAATCATTGTAGGCATAATCACAATTGTCATAGTTAAACTAGCAGCAAATATAGACATTGGAAGTCCCATCGCAGTTACAAATAAACTTAGACCAAATACACCAAATACAATACTTGGAGTAGAAGCAAGAACATTTATACAAAATCTAATGATCTTAGCAAACTTACTATCTTTATGTGCATACTCAGCTAAATAAAGTGCAATAAATAAAGATAAAGGAATTGCAATAATAATTGTTGATACAACTAATAATATTGTCGTTAATAGCAATGCGAATATACCTGATCTTTGTCCTGTTATTTCTACAAATGAATAATAGTTAAAATTAATTAATCCATTAGCTATTACTGTTATAAGTATTCAAGATATAAATCCTATTATTATAGCTGTTGAAGATATCATGAATGCCCGTAGCACTGTTGAGTGAACTTTTTTTCTAAATCTAGATTCTGTATTTGTTTGAACAAGGACATCTAATTTATGTGAATTATATGTATAGTTTTTATTATAACCAATAGAAGCAAACTTTTTATTTTTTTTATGTCTGTTTCTATTACTATTGCTAATATTTCCAATAGCCATTATCAATAAATTAATAATTATAACAACAAAAAATAAAACTAATCCAATTGCGTATAATGATGATTCATGAATTGAACCATTATTCTCCAGCATTTCTAACCCAATAGTTCCTGCTAAAGTTTTTATTGAAGAGAATAAGAACCCTGTAAATCCATCATCAACATTTAAACCTCTGGTTGAATTTCCTGCTATTAATATAACGGCCATAGTTTCTCCAACAATTCTTGCAATTCCAGTTATAATTGCAGTAACTATTTTAGGTGATGCAGAAACTAATACTACACTAAAAGTAGTTCTCTCTTTTGTCATCCCTAATGCTAATGACGCATATTTGTGACCTTCCGGAACAGCTTCTATTGCATTTATTGATAAAGCAATCATAGTTGGCAATGCCATAAATGATAATGTTAAACTTGCTGTCATCATGTTTGCACCTGTTGGTGCACCCATTTTAACAAACATTGGTCCTATTTGATCTATTGCAAATAATCCAAATACAACAGATGGTATTCCAGCAAGTAATTGAATAAATAGAATTACAAATTTTTTTAGTCGTCCAGATAAATATTCTGTAATAAATAATGAACTAAAAATTGTTAGTGGAATAGCGAATATTAATGATATTAATAACATCATTAACGTTGATGCAATTATTCTACCTATTCCATAGCTTGAATCAGATGCTCCATCTTTACCTGGGGATCAATCCCCTGAGAATATAAATTTAAAAAATGAGAATTCTTTAAAGAAGTTTACTGATTTATAAAGAATAAATGATATAAGAATTGTCAGAATTAAAATGACAATTGTTGTCATAAAAATAATTAAATTCTTTGATGCAATATCTATCTTTTTAGATCTTGTTTTATATTGCTTCATTGATCTATGTTTTTCTTTCATCTTACTCCTGGTTCCCCACTTGTTTGTGTAATTCATTAAAAATTATTGATTTTACTAACCCTTCTATATTAAAAGGATTCTCTTTATCATCTTCATTTCACAAGTAAAGAAATTCAATAAAATTATAAAGTTCTTCAAAATGTTTACTTTTAATATTAGCAATGCATATAAATGGTCTTTTAAATGAGTAGCTGTTTATTATGAACTCATTATTACTATTATATGTATCTGACTTCTCTCAAGATAAACTTTCATCGCTAAACTTGAAAGGATTATTTCCCTCTGTTAATGGAGATGCTAATTTTTGTCATTCTATTCCAGCTAAATATATTCCACTATCTTTTGAAAGATTTTGTATAAAACCATTGGAAACATATCCAAAACCAGTCGATGATCTGATTTGTTCTATCATTGCACCATTTGAATTAACTACATTAGAGTTTGGCATTTTTTTAATTTTAGTTAAATCCGAAAATGCAGATCTAGTTCCTGAACCGTCTTCTCTAGTAAATGTTGGAACTTTATTGTTTCCAGCATCTTTATTATCTTCATTTCATGTTTTTAATAAATCTAAATTAGATTTATTTAACTTAGCTAAAAATTTTGACGCTAAATCATATCATGTTATATTACCTTCATACAATAAAGCTAATAAATCATCTTTTTCATTAATATTAAAATTTACGAGATCATTTATAGAAGTTCCATTAACTTGTTTTGATCAGTAACTAGGTGAATTAAATATAATACCAATTGCATCAATAGCAATTGTTATTGATAAAAAACTATTTGATTTTGAACTATTACTATATTCTTTAAGCTGTTTTTTATAATCGGTGAAACTTCCATCTTTATTAACTTCTCAATAACCATCTTTAATAAAACTATTACCACTTGACAATGTTTGGCTTTTACCTTCTCCATCAACAGCATCTTTAGAGATGAAACCAGCCTCGTACATTCCTTTTTCAACCCCACTAACACCTGCTTGGCTACCAGTTGAATTATAAACGAAATCATTTTTGGAATATGATTTTGTTGCTAGTTGCATGAACGGGTTAACACTCGTACTACCACCAATAACAATTGAATCTTTTGTTGTTGCAATCGTTCAAATTCAAAAACTTAACATAATTAATAAGAATGAAATTAGAAATATACTAATTTTTTTACTCATTTAAAATATTCTCCTTTAACCGTTAATTGCTACTTGTAATTTTTTTAGCATCAACTAGTTTAATCTGTACAATTTTAGTAATTCCTTTTTGTTCCATAGTTGCCCCAAAAAGCTTGTCACAATTTTCCATTGTTCCTATTCTATGGGTTACAATAATAAATTGAGTATTGCTTATAAAAGTTTTTATATACTTAGCAAATCTTTCAACATTTGCAATATCTAATGGCGCTTCAACTTCATCAAGTATAACTAATGGTATTGGCCTAACTTTTAAGATTGAGAACAATACTGATAAAGCAACCATTGATTTTTCTCCACCACTTAATAAATTAAGATTTGAAATTTTTTTTCCAGGTGGTGCAAGTTTTAAATCAATACCAGTGTTTAGTATGTCATCAGGGTCAGTATAGATTATAGAAGCCGTTCCTCCTCCAAACAGAGTTGCAAATGTTTCAGGAAGAACTCTATTCACGTCTGAAATAATCTTTTTGAACTGGTCTATCATTTGTTGATCCATATCAACTATAGCATTCTTTAGGTTTTTTATTGATTCAATTATCTCGTTTGATTGAGATAAATATAATTCATATCGACCATTTTCT
This sequence comes from Spiroplasma corruscae, assembly GCF_002237575.1. NCBI lineage: Bacteria > Bacillati > Mycoplasmatota > Mollicutes > Entomoplasmatales > Spiroplasmataceae > Spiroplasma > Spiroplasma corruscae. The sequence continues at coordinate 217,947 of NZ_CP022535.1, read as the reverse complement.
TCTTTATATTCTTCAATAGAATCGACATTTATACTTCCTAGTGAATTTATTTGACTTCTTAGTTCTTTAATTTTTTCTCTTACTTCTTTTTCATTTTCTATTTCTACTTCTTGTAGTTTTAATGCATTTTCATAAGTCATATTATAATCTTGTGCAAGCCTGTCTTTTGCATTAGATTGCTTTTCTCTTAATAAATTACTATCACCATTTAAACTTGAAAACTTCTCTTTTAATACACTTAACATATTTCTATCAACCTCAAGTGCTTTAAATAAATCATTTTGTTTTTGACTAGATTGATCTTTCAATGAACGAATTACATTTATTTCTTGCTCAATTTGAAGTTTAAAATTATTTGCAGCTGTAATTTGTTCCATAACTTTTATTATTTGTTCATCAATTGATTTATATTCTATAGATTCACTATTCAACTCATTACCAGTTAAAATTCTAAATTCATCTTTAATAGTGTTTAGGTTTTTTTCCAAATTCTCTGAGTTCTTTTTAGAAGTTGCTATAGATGCTTGAATTTCATTATGATGCTCTCTTTGAATTTCTATTGATTCTGAAATTTTTAAGATTGTTGCTTCTATACTTTCTTGCTTTGAAAGCAACTCTTGTTTAGCTGTTTCAAACTTTTCAATTGAACCACTATCAAATAAATTTGTATTTTTATTTTTCTTACTTCCACCAACAATTGCTCCATATGGTAAAATTCTTTGACCATCTAAGGTAATAATGTGAAACTTTGCATTCGTTACTTTTGATAAATTTACTGCATTGTCAAAATTATCAACAATTAAATAATTTGATAATAAATAATCTAAAACGATTTTATATTTTTTTTCAATAGAAACTATTTCATTACCAAACCCAATAAAACCATCTGTATTTTTAATAATAAATTTTGTTTGATCATTAATATAATTAGCTTTTAGTGTATCTAAAGGTAAGAAAGTTGCATAACCACCTTTATTGTTCTTAAGAAATTCAATAGCATTTTTTACATTTGATGTATTCTTTACAATAATGTTTTGTAAATTATTTTGTAATGCTGTTGAAATTGCATGTTCATGGTCTTTATTAACTTTTATAAAATCAGATACAGTGCCTTCAATGCCTGGTAAGATATTTTTATTTTCTAATATATTTTTTACTCCATCAAATAAATTATCCAATGAGCTTTTTTTCGCCTGCAAGTTTTCCAATTGAATTTCAATCTTATTAATATTTTTATTTAATGCTTCTAATTCATTATTTAATTTATATCTTTCAGATGATAAATTATCTATTTGAAGTTTTTTATTATGTTTTGAATTAATAAGACTTGTTAAGTGATTTTCTTCAGATTCTATTTCAATTTCTAAATATTTAGCTTGATTTTTTAGTTCTGAAATTTTGTATTCACTATCATCAATATTTGTTTTATCTTTTTTTGACTCTAAAGTAATCTTAGCAACTTTAAGTTCACTTATTTTTTCTACTGCTTTTGTGAAATCTTTATTAAGTTTTGAAAGATCTTTGTCGTTAACATTACTAGTTGAGACTAACTGGCTATATTCTAAATTATTTTTAGTAATAATTTTTTGTAAACTATTCATTTCATTTTTTAAATCTGCTTTTTGATTTTCTAAATCATTTAATTTTGATGTATATATTTTAATGTCATTAAGCAGTACCGAAACTTCAATTGACTTTAGTTCATCAAATGCCTTTTGATACTCTTGAGCTTTCTTAGATTGCTTTTCTAAACTTGGAAGCTTTCTTTCAATTTCATTTATTATATCGTTAATTCTATCTAGATTATCTTGTGTTCTACTAAGTTTTCTGATAGCTTCATCTTTTCTTTTTTTATATCTAGCAACACCAGCTGCTTCATCAAAAAGTTTTCTTCTTTCTTCAGGTTTTGACTCTACAAAGTTACTAATTGAACCTTGTGATATTATTGCTAAACTTGATTTTGTCAATCCTGTTTCTAATGCAACATCCTGAATGTCTTTAAGTCTTACTCTTGAATTATTAATGTAATATTCAGATTCTTTTGTGTTTTTAAAGTATTTTCTAGTAATGGCTACTTCATTAAATTCTAAAGAACTAAATGATCTGTTTGAGTTATCAAATACAAGTGTAACTTCTGCTAAGTTTAGAGCTTTTCTTTCGCTACTTCCTGAGAATACAATGTCTTCCATTGAATCTCCACGTAAAGTTTTATATGACTGTTCACCTAGTGCTCACATAATGGCATCATTAATATTAGATTTACCACTACCGTTAGGTCCAACTATTCCTGTCATTGAGAAATCGAAATCCAGTTTAATTTCTTCAGCAAAAGATTTAAAGCCAATAGCTTCTATTCTTTTTAAAAATATCATTTTTACCTCTTGTATTTGTATATAGCCGTCCTATATAACTGGTTTTATTATAAACTTAATTATTAAAAAATACCAAACAAATTAAAATTTTGTTTATTTTTTTATATTAATAAAAAACAATAACATACGTTATTGTGTCTTACTTTTTTTTATTTTTGATAATGCATCTTTAGCTGCGAGTTGCTCAGCCCTTTTCTTACTTGTGCCCTTTCCGACTCCATATAACATATTATCTATCATAACGTGGGCTGTAAATACAATTTGATTGTTGTTATCTTTTTGTTGTGAGAATAATTTATAAACTAATTCATTTCTCATTTCTAATTGTATTAATTCTTGTAATTCAGATTTATAATCAGATACTTCTTCTAAAAAATTGTTTAAATTAATCTCTTTAAATAACGTATTACTTAGCCAATTGTTTAGACTTTCGCTATCACTATCTAAATAAATTGCAGCAGTTATAGATTCATAGACATCAGATAATATTGAGTCCTTATTATAACCTTCAGAATCTAATTCACCAATTCCAAGTCTTATTAATTTACCTAAACCAATTGACCTTGAAATTATTGCCAATGATTCTTCTCTTACCACAGCGCTTCTAGTTTTAGTAAGAACTCCTTCATTGGCTTTATCAAACTTATTAAACAAATACTCACTAACTTTTAATTGGATAATAGCATCACCTAAAAATTCTAATCTTTGATAATTCCTTGATAATCTATTTTCATTAGCAAATGAGTTATGAGTTAATGCTTCTTCATATATACTTTGATTATTAACTATTACATTTAAATTTTCAAAAAACTTCTTTATACTATTCATTTTTTAATACTTCTTTCAATTTATTTACAACATCATTTTTAATGGCATTATATGTCATTTTTAATGTGCCATAAAATGATCTTTTATCGCTTGAACCGTGAGACTTAAATGCAATTTTATTTAGACCAATTAATAATGCACCTGAATGGTTTTTATAATCAAATTTTGCAGATACTTCTTTAAAAGCTTTTCTTAATCTTAAGGCAGCCAACTTTCTAAAAATATTTTTTGTTAAAGCTGATTTAATTTCGTTTAGTAAGTTTTTTCCCATTCCTTCAGCAGATTTTAATGCAATATTTCCACTATAACCATCAGTTACAATTATGTCAACATATCCTGATGTAATATATCTAGCCTCAATGTTTCCATAAAAATTAATCTTTTTATTTTTTTCTAACTCTACGTAAGTTTCCTTATGAAGTTCCTGTCCTTTTGTTTTTTCTTCCCCTACATTTAATAAACCAACTAGTGGTTCATTAATTTTATTAATAACTTTTGAATATGCGCTTGCTAAAATAGCAAAAGTTGTTAAATCATTTATATCACATTCAATATTAGCACCAACATCTAATAATAAGGTTACCTTATCTTTTATAATAGTGGGTATAACTGGCATAAATGCCGGCCTTGATACACCTTTCATTTCTTTTAAAATAAAATGAGAAGCGGCAATAAAGGGAGCTGTTGCTCCTCCAGTAACAATAGCATCCGCTTTATCTTCATTAACTAATTCAATCGCCCTCACCATACTTGAATCTTTTTTTCTTCTAAATTCTAATATACCATCGTTCATATTAATAACTTGAGTAGTGTTAACAATCTCTATTCTATCTGAGTTATATTTAAGGTTTTGAAGAATTTTCTTTATTTCTTCTTGGTCACCAACAAGTATAACTTTTAAATCATTTATTTCCTTTAATATTTGAACCGTTGCTTCTATAGCTGGTATAAGGCCATTATCTGAACCCATAACATCAAATGCAATTATTTTATAGCACATATTTTAATCTCCAATATAATAATATCGTAATATTATTTACGCAAAAAAACAATGTTTAAACATTGTTTTTATCTATTTGTTATATTTTGCTTTATTTTCCTTTTGTTTTGAGCTACCATCGATACAACATGGACATTTTTTTTCATAACAAACTACACAACTAATACATTTCATACAACTTTTACAGCCATGAAATGATCCACTACAAACTCTACAAGTGTAGCAATTATGTGCTCCTCCAGGACAACAAGCATCATTAGATGACGAACTATTCTTAGGTAATGGCATATATATATCTCCTTTATAAGATTTTAAACAATTTTTATGTTATTAGCAATGTTAGTGGTTTTTTCTTAATCTGGATTGTTGCTGCAAGTCACCCTATATATAATATGGTACCAAGAACTATTGCCGAGACAAATGGTATCCAAACTAAAGTTGGTATTATAACTGCAACTTTGAATTTCATTCAAACAATGTACTGTATTAAATATCATAACACAACGGACATTCCGTAGCCGATTAAAAACCCAATAAAGGAGTAGACTATATATTTTCCCATTATCATTCAATTAATTTTTTTGTTAGTATAACCCATTGATCTCATAACAGTAATTATATTTATTGCATCATTAATTATTACATTCATTAAAACTATTAATAGAATTGTGAGTAAGAATATGTCTATTATTACATAAGTAAGTAATGATTTTTGTACTTCACCCAATATACTATCAATTAACTCTTTTAATATTGGTAAAGTTATTACTCCAGGATTAATAAAGAATGATTGGTTATACGGTGCTTCCAAATAATTATCATTAATATATTTTGCTGCTTTCTTTAAATTATCAAATATAGAATTAGAACTATTACTTGTTTTTGATATTTGATTTAAGTAAAGATCTAGATTAGAAGCTAATCAGGGCTTTTTAGTAGTAGAAGCATATGAGAATAGATCTCTTTTATTTTTAAAAGTATCTATTGATTTTCTTATATTAGTTAAATCAATCTCACCTTCACTAGCATCCATTGTGCTATACAAATTAGAAAATACTACTCTATTAGAAATAATAGATTTACCAACTTTATTCATCATCACATTATAATCAACATATATTTCTTCTAATAATGTATTGTCATCAATAATACCAGATACTTTAATTAATTCTTTATGCGTAGTTTGACCAACATTTATTTCAAAAGTGTCACCGACACCTAAATTTAATAATCTTGATAACCTATAAGATATTAGTCCATTTGTATAATTTTTATTATCTTCCAATAGACTTTTATATGCATCATCACTTATTGAAGATCAGTTAAAAATAATTTTAGGATTACCATAATTATTATTTGTATCAGTAAGAATTATATTTGCTCCAGTTACATCTACATCTTGATTATTTTCTACAAAAAATTTAAGGTTTAATGTAAGTAATTCTCTTTGCTTATCAAAGAGTACTTTATTAGCGGCTATAAAAGGGTTGATTGAACTATCACTTAATATAAAAGCAGATATCCAATCCCTTAATGCTGTACTAATAACTGGAAACTGCTCATTAGTGTTAGCTTGTTCATTAAAATTGTTAAAACTAGTTTTATTATTTATATTCTTTGCATAAGTTCTAAATTCATTGACGTTATTACAATCACCATTATAATCAGGTAGTGAAACACAAACATATTTTGCAATATCATTTGTATATATACCTGTATTTTTATCACCTTCGATTGGTTTAATGGTTAATAAGTTAGGACTAGATATTAATATTTTGTCAACTTTCTCTTTTATTTCGTTTTCATCACTTGTTAATAATAATGGAAGTAGATTTTCTTTTATTCATTTTTCAACATCTATACTAGTATCATCGAAGTTTAAAGGATACATTAAAAATGTGGTATTGCAAAGAATATTTAAATATGCTTTATACTCTTTTAAATCTTCATTATTAAGTACTTTATTTCTAAAATTTGATATTGAATCTGCTAGTAATGATATTTTTCCACTATATAATATATTTTCTTTTATATATTTTTCTTTATCCTCTTCAATGTCACTATATGAAATTTTATAATCAGGTAAAATATTGTTTCTCATTAATCCACTATCTGAATACTTCACATTATTAACTTTTCTAAAATTATAGTAATGATTTACATCTTTGTTATATATATTATATCCAGATTCAAACATATTTTTAAGAACCGGGATTGCTTTAAGCTGAGTTGTAAATAAGAATGCACTTATACCAAATAATGAAACAATTAATAAAAACTTTCCTTTATTATCACTCACAAATGCATTTTGAAGTTTAAAAGAGAATCACTTATTATATTTTTTTGAATAATTCAAAATCAAGTAATTTATTAATGTAAATATTAAAAATGGAAAGAATAAAACTTGCAACGAAAGAATAAAATAGCTTTTCTTATTACGTTTAGTCTGTTTTTGAATTAAATCTAACGCACTTGCATTTAAGACCCTAAATATTATAAAGTAAGCGAATAGTGAGAATGTTAATGGTATTAACACTACAAGAAGAATTATAAATATTGGATCATGATAAATATAATCGAACTTAAATGTTACCAATGATTTAAACTGTTTTTCTGCAGAATCTATTTGAAATGGAAATGACAATAAATATCCAATAATAATAGAAATTGACATAGATACAAAATTTTTTAGAGCAAATATTCAGGTTAACTGATTTGTTCTATAACCTAGTGCTTTAAAAACCCCTAATTGATTTCTTGTATTGTTTATTTCTTTTTTTAAAATAAATATCACAAAACAAAAACCTAATACAAAAAGTATAACTCCTATAGCTAAATAAATATAGGTCATAATAAATAAATTATTAAGTTCACTAATATTTTTGTGTTGTGAAATATCTTTAAAGGGACTAGCTCCTGGTGAAAATATTGATGTGCCTTTTAACTCATTTTCTAAAGAAGGTTTACCATTTTCAATATAATTTGTTAGTAGATTGTTTAAATTAATATTATTATCATTAAAATTTACATAATTTTCATAATAATATCTAAACATTTTTCCACTTATATTACTAGTTTCAAAGTTATTTGTTAGGAAAAGATTTTTAAAAGAATAACTATCATTTGTTTCATAAAAAAAACTATTTTTCATATACACTTGTACATAATTTTCAATTGAAGTACTAAAAGGAGAATAGTATGTTGGTGTTAAAGTTGAATACTTATTACCAAAACCTACTATTTTAAAGTTTTTACCTTTTATCTCTATCTCATCACCAATTTTTTTATTAAAGTTTTTTGCATAACTATCACTTACCACTACCTCTGAATTTATTTCTGGTAGTCTGCTATTGATATCCTCTAAAATTAAATTATTCAAAGTTTGATAATCATATTCAAGACTTGTTGATGAAGTTAAAAGAAACTCGTATGATTGATTTTCAGTTCCCTGTATTGGTTCATTATAAACAACATTCATAAAAGAATTATAATCCATTTTATCATCATCAATGTTTTTTATAATGTTGTAAATTATAAAATCTTCTACACTTCTTGTTGATCAATTATTAATATTTAATCAACTTCCATTATTAGTAAAAATATCTTTTACAAGTAATGGTTCAATATCACTACCATCAGCAATTGTTAGACTATGCTCATCTCCATAATAATAAAAAGAATCAATTAAACTTCTTGCAAGATCTATTTTAGATGACTCTACAAACTCATTAATACAATCTTGATTTTCATTACCTACACTTGTTTCTTCACAAAAATATTTAGCATCATGTGTCTTTGAATACTCAGCATACTCTTCAATTCTAGTTAATGAATCCTTAGTAAAAAAACCACCTTCAGGGGTGTTTATAGTTATAGAATAATTTTCGTTATTTAGTTTAATTTCTTTATCGGTATTAACATCGTAGTTAATAAAGTAATTATTTATAAAATCATTTGTTAGAGCTGGAATAGTTTGTCTTTGTTGGTTTCATAAATTTGTTTTATTTTCAATACTACTTGTTTTCATAGTTAACTGTAATGGCGTTGCTAACATACCTACTACAAGCATAGTAAAAATTGTTAAAAATGCAATTACACCAATTGTTTCCACTCATAACTTTATAAATAACTTAAAATATGACTTTAAAATATTTTTCATTATTTTTTTCTCTCATTCAAATTCTCTTAATCATTAGCTTTATTAAGATCAATATGACAATATCCACTTGGGTTTTTATCTAAATATTTTTGATGATACTCTTCGGCTTTAACAAAGTTTTTTAGAACATCAACTCTAGTTTTTATTTCGTTATTATAGTTACTTTTTACACTATTAAAAAAACTATTTATAACTGGAACAAATTCATCCTTATCCATTAAATTATAAAATATTGCAGATTGATACTGTGTTCCAAAATCATTACCTTGTCGGTTTTCAATTGTTGGGTCAATGATTCTAAAGAACTTTTCTAATATTGTATTAAGATTTAATATACCTTCATCAAAACTTATTTTACATACTTCAATAAAACCAGTGTTTCCTTTACATACTTGTTCATAAGTAACGTTATCTAAATTACCATTAGCATAGCCAACTAAAGTTGATTTTACACCTTTTATCCTATCAAAAAATGCTTGTGTTCCCCAAAAACAGCCAGCACCTAATACTATTTCTTTCATATTTCACCTATTTTATTCAATACCTATGATAAAAGTATACACTTCTTGTCCACCATCTACTAATTCATATTCAACGTCAAAATTTTCATCAAGATATTTTCTTAAATTACTAACATCTTTATAAGTTGCATCAATACCTGTAAAGATAGTTAAAATCTCTGTTTTAGAGTTTATATTTTTTGATAACACTTTTGTTAATGTTTCATTTAAATTATCAGTAGCAATTGCAACTTTTCTATTAACCAATGCCATATATTGATTTTTCTTAATCTCAACATTATCAATTTTTGCATCTCTCGCTGCTTTATTAACAGCGATTGAAGTAACATTTTTTAATGCTTTATTAATAGAAGACTCATTTTTTTTGATTGTCTCATCTGGGTCTAAATTTAAATAAGCTGTTATTCCTTCGGGTATTGTTGTTGTTTCAATAACAACAACCTTTGAATGTTTTTCTAAATCTTTTGCCTGTTTAGCTGCTAGTAAGACATTTGAGTCATTTGGGAATATATAAACAGTTTTTGCATCGACTTTTTCTATTGCCTCTAAAAAATCATTTGTTGAAGGGTTCATTTTAGAACCTGCATTAATAACATAATCAATAACTAATTGTTCTTTAAAATAATCAGCGATACCTTTTGATCTAGCAACTGAAATTGATGCTATTTCGTTTTTTAACTCTCTTTTTCTATCATTATCATTGATTAAAGAGTTTTTCTTAGCTTTTGCAGTTGTATGTTTTTCTGCTTGTAAAGTCATATTTTCTACTTTTATAGACTTAAATTCTCCATATTGTTGCAAGAAAGTCAAAACTTGTCCAGGCATAAGAGCATGTGTATGTATTTTTAGAATATCAGAATCAGTTACAACAACTATTGAAGTATTACCATATCCTTCTAATGTACTTCTAACAACATCAACATTTAAAGAATCAATATAATCATCCATTAGGTTAACTATTGCTTCAGTACAATAACCAAACTCATCAATATTATCAAGTTCGATATTATTACCTGTATTTTCTTCAAGTTTTTTTGTTCTTGTTATTATCTTACCTACTCGAATGTAGTTTTCCATTCCTTCAAAAAACTTAACTAACCCATATCCACCACTATCAACTACACCAACTTCTTTAAGAACTGGAAGTAATTCAGGTGTTTTATCTAATGATTGTTTAGAAGCTTTTATTACATTTAATCAAAAATCTTCTATTTTTAAATTATCTTCTAATAAATTGACTGCATCACTAGTTTCTCTAATTACTGTTAAAATTGTACCTTCAACAGGTTTCATAACAGCACTATACGCTACCTCTTTTGCATTTTTAAACGCATTTTTTCAAGAAGCAACAGATTGACTATCATCAACTTTAAATCCTACTGAGAATCCTTTAATTATTTGTGAAAAAATTACACCAGAATTTCCTCTGGCTCCCATTATTAAACCTCTTGAAAATTTTGACATTAACTCATAAGCATTTTCAAAGTTTACATCTTCTATTTCGGCTAAACCATTTGTACAGGTTAAATTCATATTTGTTCCTGTATCTCCGTCTGGAACTGGAAAAACATTTAGTTTATCAATTTTAGGATAATTATTATAAATATTATTAACTCCACTAGTTATCATGTTCTTTAAGGTTTGCAATTTTTTCATAATTTCCGCTTTCTACTTAAATTTATAAATAAATTAAAAAAATGATTTCAAATTAAGAAGTTTATTTTAAGTCATCAACAACTACATCAATAATAAAATTATTTTTAAAGTTATACTTCTTTTCTAACTCATATTTAAGTCGTGATTGAACTTCTGATAAGACATCCTTAATGTTGACACCATTGAATAACACAAGATGTAATTTAACTTTATAGATATTTTCAAATATTGATATTTCAACTGCTTTTGTAACATCATCAGTTACAACATCATATGAATCAATTAGATAATTTGCAAAAGATGCAATTCCTGGAATAGTATATATTGTATTTTTAATAGTATCAATTATATTAGTTTCCACAATATCACTCCCCAAATTATTTAAAATTGTTACTAAGTAATTTAAATTTTAATGTACAAGTTTATTTTACCCCAATAACATATATATTAAAATAAATTTTATTAAGTTTTTTAAATAATTATTATAAATTCTATAAATAATGTATAATTATAATGCTCGTAAAATTATAACATAAATAAATTAATAAAATTTGAGGTGATTGAAATGGCAAGAAAAGATTCATTAACTGGTAAAGGACCAATTTTTAGTAACTCAAGATCACATGCTATGAATGCTAATAAGAAAAAATGAAACCTTAACCTACAAAAAGTAAAACTTATTGATGAAAGCGGAAAACTAATTACAACTAAAGTTTCTGCAAGAACTTTAAGAACATTGAAAAAAAATAGTCAACTAGTTAAATAATAATTATTATTTAATTATGCCCTCTTGGCGGAATTGGTAGACGCAGCAGACTCAAAATCTGCCGAGAAATCATGTCGGTTCGAGTCCGACAGAGGGCACCAACAAAGAAATTAAAACCTAGTTAAACTAGGTTTTTTATTTTGTAAAAATTATTATTAAATCATTATCAATCTCTAATATTGGATTAACGTTATATAACATTTCATTAGAGTAAGCTCTTGTAGATAATTTGTCAATAATAAGATTTTCTACATTATATTTCATATTTTTAATTGTGATATTTGTTTTTTCCAACGGAAATAAAGAAACATAAGTAAAAGACTCATATTGTAAGTAATTCAATTCGGTTATTCCTTTTTTTAATTTAAACAAAATTGAAAAATCGTTAATAATTTTTACATTATATTTATTTATTAATTCTATTACCGACAAATTAAAATCAATTCTTTTGGTTGGTTTAATTATAGCTGTGATGTCACTAACACCTAGAATTTCTGTAGTGAAATCCATTGCTTCAATTCCATCTATATTATCTTTTTCACAATCTAATTTAATTAACTTACTAGAGTTACTTTCAATTAATTTCAATTCATCTTTTGTAACACTATCAAAATCCGAAACAGCTAAATCAATCTTCCTTTTTTTCTTTATTATATCTAAGCAACCTCTTTCAACACCAACAAGATAATGAGTGTCACTAAACTTAGTAATATCAATTTCAGATTCACAACATACAACTAATGCTTTATTTTTCAATTTCTATAACTCTTTTCTTAATTTCATCAATACTCAAATTATTATTTAACAAATAACTACCAGCAACCAATACATCTGCGCCTGCTTTCTTCACTATATCAATTGTTTGATTGTTAATTCCGCCATCTACTTGGATTGAATAGCTTAAATGATTTTTTTGTCTAATTTTATATAATTGCTCAATTTTTTTTAATGTATTAATTATAAATGATTGTCCACCAAAACCAGGATTTACACTCATTACTAAAACATTATCAATTATTTCTAAATAACTTGTTAATTTTTGAACATCTGTATCAGGGTTAATAGCAATAGAGAAATTTATGCCTTTTTCCTTACAATAATTAGAAATTAGTTTCATTTTATTTTCTAAGATTGATTCAATATGAAAAGTAAATTGTTTTACATTATTATGATAGAAAGAATCTAGGTAATTATTTACACATCATTTATCATCAAGCCTTACCATAAAATGAATGTCAATATTAAAATTAAAATTATCACAAATGTCTTTGAGTATTTTTGTACCAAAAGATAAGTTTGGTACAAAATTATAATCCATTACATCATAATGAATTCATTTAACTTTAGAATCTTTTAATTTATTTAGTTCTTTATTTAATTCTAAAAAGTTTGCTGTTAAAATACTAGCTGCAGCTATTTTATTACTCATTTTAACCTTTCTTAAATGAATCTTTTAATTCATTTTGGACTTTTACATAATCATTATAAATAAATTTAGGTATATTATTTAATTCTAATTGCTTAATGACCTCACATTTAGGCGTGTTAATATGAATGCAATTATTAAATTTGCATTTCATTCTATAATTTTTAAAAAGACGAATGCCATTTGTGATATCAATTGGACTTATATCTTTTAATTGAAATGATGAGAAACCAGGTGAATCTGCTATTAAACCACTATTATAATGAAATAATTCATTTTTAGTTGTGGTATGTTTACCTCTATTTAAAGACTTTGATATCTCCTGTGTCTTTTCAAATAAATTTGGTATTAAGTTATTTAAAGTTGTAGATTTGCCCGCTCCGGTTTGACCTGTAAATACCGACACCTTATCTTTAACAACTTCTTCTAATGAATGAAAATCCTCATCTACTTTAAATACATTACTAATGAATATAGTTTTATAACCTAGTTTGAAATACTCTAATGCTTTTAAATAATCTTTATCATCTTTATTTAAGAGATCCGTCTTTGTGAATAATAATACAGGTTCGATTGATAAAGTCTCAATAAAAAACAAATATTTATTAAGTGTAAGTGTATTAAAATTAGGTTCTCTTAGAGATGTAACAATAATTGCTTGATCAATATTTGCAATTTTAGGCCTATATAGTTGATTTTTTCTTGGATTAATTTTTTGTATCATACCTTGATTTTTATCTTTATTAATTATTTCAAAAAACACTTGATCTCCTGTTATTGGAATTTCCTTGTTATGTCTTAGATTCCCTTTTGTATTACATATGTATATTGTGTTTTCAAAAAATACATAAACAAATTCACTTAGTATTTTTAGAACTATTCCTAATTTCAATTTAAACAAACACTAAGACAGAAACAAATGCTATTATAAAAGCCAAAATAAATAAGGATAAAAGTATTGAGAACCTATTTTTTGCGACAAATGGAAGTTTACTATAATAAGTACCTACTCGTACTTTTTTTACTCTTTGCCCAGTTGAGATAGACGCCTTATTATGATAATTATATTGTTTAACAATATCTGTTGATTTAATTTTTAATATATCTCTTTTAACTTCTGCAACTGATGTATATCTATTTCTTGGTTCTTTTTCAATCATTTTTAATATTATATTTTCAAGACTTTGAGGAATGGAAGGATTAATTAGTCTTGGATAAGTTGGTAAATCATTAATGTGCTTAATTGCAATTTTTTTTGGTTCTTTATGGATAAATGGTGCAATACCGGTTGCAAACTCATAAAGCATTATACCCAATGAATAAATATCACTTTGTGGAGTTGGTTTTTGCGCTGCGATAATCTCGGGTGGCATATACTTAGGAGTACCAATTGCTTTTTCTAATTCCGAATTAAATCCTTCCATAACAGAAATACCAAAATCTGAAAGTTTTACTTGACCACTTTTAGTTAGTAATACATTATCTGGCTTTATATCCCTGTGAATAATACCTAATTTATGGGCTAATTCCAAAGCATCACATAATTTTGGGAAATAATATTTGATTTCCGAAAGTGTCATGGCACCAAACTGTTGGTATTTATCTTTTAGTGTTCCACCATCAATATTTTCTAAAATGATTAATCATTCGCTTCCTGATTGAATAACATCAAAAAGTTTTACTACATATGGACTACTACCCAACTTAGCAAAAGCTTCTTTTTCTATTTCAAATCGTTCTTGTCCTACTGGCTTTGTAACTATATCAAGAGAAATTACTTTAACAGCGACTATTGTTTTGGTATATATATCTTTCGCTTTAAAAACTGAAGCCATTCCACCCTTTCCAATTTCTTCGATGACTTCATATCTCTCAGCTAGTATTTCTCCTCTAACGTAATTTTGCATTCAAACCTCATTTATCTATATAATAACAAAAAAAATGGATTTTACTCCACCTCAATTATTAGTATAGTCAAATTATCTGTCGATACATTTTCCTTTGCATCTTCAATTATTAATGATGCTTTATCCTTTAATTTAATTCTATTATTTTCTAATGTTGAAGTAGTTAAGTCATTATCCATATAGTCATGAATACCATCAGTTGTTAGAATATACAAACCTTTCATATCTTCAATAAAATAAGTATCAATCCTTAATGTTTTTTGAGGACCTAGCGCACTAGTTAGTACTTTTCAAAATGTTACCTCATTCACTTCGCTGTAAATTCCTGACATTTTCATATCATTTCTTTCAGCTTCCGGTGTTGAGTTTCATAAGTTTTGATCTTGAGTTATTTGATGTAACTCATCATTAACAAGTTTATAGGTTCTTGAATCTCCAATATTTACAACAAATGCACCAATCTTTGTAAAAAGTATCGCAGTTAGAGTTGTGCCCATATCCTTAGTTTCGAAGTGATCGTTTGAATATTCAACCATTTCATTTAATATTTCATTAACACTATTTCTTAACCATCGATTAATATCTCTTTGATTCATACCATCAAAATTTTGATTTTTAAATATGTCTAGAAATTTCTCAACAGCAATTTTAGAAGCGACTTCACCATGGGCATGTCCACCCATTCCGTCACAAACAATACCAAAAGCATATCCTTCATTACTTTCCAAAAAACCAGCGTAGTCTTGATTTAGTTTTCTATAATTTCCTATGTCTGATAGCATTGTATGTCTAAATTTCATTTTTTATTATTCCTTCTCTTTTTGCTCTCAACTGACCACAAGCTGCATTTATGTCATTACCAAACTCTTTTCTTAATATTGCATTGACATTTAATTTTCTTAATACAGAAAAAAACTGACTAATTTTAGTAGATCTCTTAAAAGGATTTTCCTCTACTTCATTATAAGGTATTAAATTTACATAACCGTTTATTCCTTTAATTAATTTTGCTAACTCCCTTGCATTTTCTTCTGAATCATTTATATCTTCTATTAAAATATACTCAAAAGTAATTCTTCTATTAGTTTTATTAATGTAGTATTTTACTGCTTCAAATAATTTTTCAATTGGATACGCTTTATTAATTGGCATTAATTTGTTTCTTATTTCATTATTAGGAGCATGTAGTGATATCGCTAAGTTTACTTGTGAGTTAAGATTTGCGAACTCAATTATTTTAGGAACAACGCCACAAGTTGATATTGTTATGTGTCTAGCACCGATATTGAAACTATGGTCATTATTCACAATATTTACAAAGTCTCAAACATTATCAAAGTTATCAAAAGGTTCCCCTATACCCATTACAACAATATGACTTACTCTAGATCTTGGATTATCTGGGTCATCCTTATATTTTTCCCTTAAAATATTATTAATAGTTAGAATTTGTAAAACCATTTCATGTATTTCTAGGTTTCTTTCAGTTTTTATTAAACCAGAAGCACAAAACTTGCAAGCCATTTTGCAGCCAACTTGTGTTGTAACACAAACAGATTGTCCATACTTTTGAGACATTAAAACGGTTTCAATTGTTCTCTTATCATCTAACATAAACAGAAGTTTTATAGTACCATCATGAGATTCTTCTGAAACCAACATATTTAGATGGTTAATAATAAAATTATTTGATAAAAAAACTTTTAGATCTTTACTTAAATTTGTCATTTGTTCAAAATCTAAAACATTTTTTACATATAATCAATTAAAAATTTGTTTAGCAGAATATTTTTTAAAACCATTTTCTTCTAAAAATAAACCTAACTTATCAAGTGTGTAATTAAATATACTTTTCTTCATATAAACTCCATTAGTAATTATACCATATTGTGGAATAATACTTTTCTACAACTTAATTAGTTTGCACATGTAGAACCCGTTTGTGTTAAATTCATAACCAAAATATTGTTTTTCAAATACAATTTTGATATTTTTATGCAAGGCTAAGAAGTTTTTTATCATTTCTTCGTTTTCTTTTTTATTTATAGTGCACGTTGAGTAAACTAATGAACCATTAACTTTTAATAAATCATAAGCTTTATTTAATAATGATAATTGTATATCATATAATTTATTCATTTCTTCATCCGAATATTTTTTTAACCTAATCTCAGGTTTGTTTTTTATTACTCCATAACCAGAACAAGGTGCATCCAATAAGATATAATCATAAACATCACTTGTTTCAAAATTCAAAGCATCAATAAACTCAATATCTATGTTCTTAATACCTAATCTTTTTAGATTATTTAATAGTATATTTTTTTTCAATAGATTTAATTCGATACCTTTAATATTAGCTTTTCCATTAACCAACTGATAAATATAACTTAGTTTTCCACCAGGAGCGCAACACATATCAAGTATGTAATTATCTTTTTTTGGATTAAGTAATTGGCAAGTTAATCCACTTAATGGATCTTGAATATATACTATACCATCTTCAATTAATTTAATTTGAAAGATTTTTGAGCTACTCTTGTAAAAATCATTTACTTTATCAACCTTTTCTAAAGATAATTCATCTTTGTAACTTAAATAAAATTGGGTATTAGAAACTTTCAACGTATTTACTCTTACATACAAACTTGTTTCATCGTTAATATTTAATAGCCATTTATCAGAGACTTCATTACCATATTGGTTTTTAATTTGTGAATATAATCAATATGGAATACCTTGACTTAATGGTTTAATGTTTTTTTTATTTTTTATATTTATCTCTCAAACGCTTTCTTGAATACAATTTCTTAAAGTAGCATTAACTAATCCAACATACTTTATATTAATTTTTTTGCATAAATTAACAGCTTCATTAATAACATAATATGGCTCCGCCTTTAAATAATTTAATTGATATAGAGCCATTCAAATAATTAAGTATATCTTCTTTTCAGGAATTTCTTTTTTAATCAATTTATCACAAACATACTGTAAATAAATTTTGTACTGAATTACGCCATATACTAATTTGAAAATAAAAAAAATATCACTATTGGATAGTTTTGAATTTTGTTTTAACTTATTTAATAACTTATTTGAAAATTGATTGTTATAAATGACCTTATTTAAAATATTTAATGCAATATGTCTTGGAGTCATATTACAAATCTTGTTTTATTGTAAAGAAATTAAAATCAAGCATAAACTTTTCTGCAATAGATTGCACATTTGTAAAATTATCTAAGTACTCAATTTCTTTAAATGCTAAAACATATTTATAAATTTTTTCGGTCAAGAAGTTAACAAGGTATTCTTCAAAGTTGAAGTCTTTATCTTCTTTAAAGTCATCTAAATGGATAACATTATCTTTTCAATTATTAACCAAGAACATATATTGATCGATAATTACTTTTTTTATATCTTCTTTAAGTTTATAATACTTACTTTCTTTTCAGTCCATACTTAAAGTGTTTTCTTTTAACAAAACATCTTTGACTTTTTTAACAGCATCATCAACACTATCTATTGTAATTACATATTGATATTTATGTTTTAAAGGTATTTCAAGTAATGCCTTATCTAATCTTTGTTTGATAACTTCTTCATTTTCTGTTCCCCTATTTCTTAGCCTGTTTTCAAGTTGCTTTAAATTTGGCGGCATTAAAAATATTGAAACCAAGTTAATAGGTTCTTCTTTTTTTAATATTTGTGTAGCTCCAATAACTTCGATTTCAAGAACTACATTTTCACCTTTTTCGATTTTATCATAAAGATATTTTCTTGGAGTTCCATAATAGTTACCAATAAATTCAGCATGTTCAATTAATTCATCATGTTGAATTGCATCTTTAAAAGTTTTTTTATCAACAAAAAAGTAATTTACTCCATCAACTTCTCCAGGTCTGGGTTCTCTTGTTGTCATTGATATTGATTGAGTTAGGTTTAGCGTTTGATCTTTTGCAAGTTCCTTATTAATAGTCCCTTTTCCTACTCCTGAAGGACCTGATAAAATTATAATCTTTCCTTTTTTCATTTAGTTATCTTCCTCTAATCTTATTATATATAGATGTTTATTCTTATAGTCTTTGTATTTTAAGCTAGTAAAACCTATTAATAATTCATTTTTTAACTTTTGTTGAGATTCTATTATTAATATACCATAATTATTAAGTATTTTATTGACTCTAATGAAGTCAAAGAATTTTACGTAGTATTCTTTTTCTATAAATGGTGGGTCTAAAAATATTAAATCAACTTTAACACTACTTGAATGCAATAAATTTAATGCTACATTATAATCAAGACTTAATAATGTATAATACTCTTTATCTATATTCTTTAAATTAGATTTAATTATTTTTAAAGCTTCTTTGTTATGTTCATTAAAATAAACGTGATCAATGCCTCTTGATAAAGCTTCTATACCTAGTGCACCACTACCAGCAAATAGATCTAAACATTTTTTACCCTCGTATATAAAATAATTGTTTAAAACATTAAACATATCTTCTTTTACTCTTGTTAAAGTTGGTCTAGTATTTTTACCATCTAACACTTGTAACTTACGCCCTCTATACTTACCACTAATAACCTTCATAAAACCTCTTTTATATAATAAATTAATTTTATTATATAATCATTTTGAGGTAATTATATGAACTTTAATTTAGAAAAAGATCTTTTACAAGCAGAAATCCCAACAAATAAATGGTTATGGAAGGACACTCAACCCGAAGTTATAAGAAACATTTCTGTAGATGTTAATCTTCCTTTATCTAGTGAGGATGAATTAATTATGAAAAAACTTATCGACTTTGTGAGATTTAGCCAAGACCCAATAATTAACGATAAAGAAAGTATTGATCATTTAAGACCCGCTGTTGGTTTGGCAGCTCCACAAATAGGAGCAAATAAAAATATGTTTTTTGCTAGATTTGAATGAAAGAAAACTATAACAAATCCTGAAACTAATGAAAAAGAAAAAGTAATTCAAGCAGAAGAATATGCAATGGTTAATGCCAAAATTACAGCTAGAAGTACAAAAATAGCATGTTTAGATGGAGGCGAAGGCTGCTTAAGTGTTGATAAAAACTATAAAGGTTTGGTACCAAGAAGTTACAAAATACAAGTTGAAGGTTATAATTGATTAACTAAAGAAAATATAAATATTACTTTGAGAGGATATAAAGCCATTGTTTTTCAACACGAATTAGATCATAATAATGGAAAATTATACTATGATCATATTAATAAAACCAATAATTATTATTCAGAAGATGACTGGTACTTTGTTTAGTCATCTTTTTTAAAATTTATTTCATTTAAAAAAATGTATTATAATAGATTAATTTTTTTATTTTGTTATAATATTTAAAATGCTCTTGAAAAATATTACTTGTATAAATAATATATTTAAAATCGAAAGGAATAAAATGGAAAATAATAAAGAAAATATAGTAACTAATTTAGAAAAAAAAATTGAGGTTAGGAAATTAAAAGATAATAAAAATCCAGAAAGAAAAAAAGTTGCGTACTCTGAGTACCCTACTAAAGTATTTGCTTTGGGTGGACTTGAAGAAGTAGGAAAAAACACATATTGTATTGAACATGACGATGAGATTATAATTTTAGATGCTGGTGTAAAGTTTCCAGATAATACTCAATTAGGTATTACTGCAGTTATACCAGATTTTAGTTATCTTGTTGAAAATAATGAAAAAGTAAAAGGACTATTCATTACACACGGTCACGAAGACCACATAGGAGGTATTCCTTACTTATTGCAACAGGTTGATGTACCAGTTATATATGCACCTGAATTAGCAGCAGCTTTAATTAGAGATCGTTTGAAAGAATTTAAATTACAAAATAAAACTGTAGTTAAAGAATATGTTGAAAATGATGTATATGCTACAAAATACTTTAGATTAGAGTTTGCGGCTGTAAACCACTCAATCCCTGATGCATTTGGAATTTATGTAGATACTCCTAATGGAGCTATTTTTTCGACTGGAGATTACAAATTCGATTGAACTCCATTGGGTCATAATGCAAATATCCAAAGATTGTCTCAATGAGGTAACGAAGGTATTCAACTTTTAATGGCTGATTCAACTAATGCAGAAGTTGAAGGATATACAATTGGTGAGAAAAAAATAATTCAAAATATCGATGTACATTTTTTAAAAGCTAAAGGGCGTATAATAATTGCTTCATTTGCTTCTAATGTCCATAGATTACAACACATTATCGAATTAGCTAATAAATATAGTAGACGAATAATAGTTATTGGAAGAAGTATTGAAAGAATTATAAAAATCATTAGACAAATTGGTCATTTGAATATTAATGACAAAATGTTTATTAAACCAAATGAAATTGACAATTACCCAAAAAATCAGATTATGATTCTGTGTACTGGAAGTCAAGGAGAGGCAATGGCTGCGCTTTCACGAATTTCTAGACTGGAACACCAAACAATTAAGATAATTCCAGGAGATACAGTGATTATGTCATCATCTCCTATTCCAGGTAATAGAGCAGACGTAGAAAATGTAGTCAATAATTTAACAAAAATTGGAGCCAACGTTATTGAAAACAGTGGCGAAAATAAAATACATACATCAGGACATGCAAGTCAAGAAGAGCAAAAATTACTTTTTACTTTACTTAAACCAAAGTTCTTTATGCCAATGCATGGAGAGTATCGAATGCTTAAAACGCATGGAGAAACTGCAAGTTCTGTTAATGTAAAAAAAGATAATGTATTTGTTGTTGCTAACGGAGATCAAATTTTATTACACAATGGTACAGCTGAATTGGGAAAGAGAGTTCCAGCTGATGCAATTTTCATTGATGGTAAGGATATGACTGGTAAGGCTAGCAACGTCATAAGAGAGAGAAATATATTAAGTCACGATGGCTTGATGGCTGTAATAATCTCAATAGATTCACAAACTAATAAATTATCTTCACAACCAAGAATAGTATCAAGAGGAAGTTTTTATGTCAGAGAAAGTGGTAATGTGATTGCTGAAGCAATTAATATAGTTACCAATGCTGTTCTTACAGTTCTTAATTCTAACAAACCTACCTTTGGTGCTATTAAAAACTCAATTAAAGAGTCATTATCTCCTTTTATTTTTAGATGTAAGAGAAGAAATCCTTTAATTATACCAGTCATACTAAACAGAAAGGCTGAAAATAAATAGTATGAAAACTAAGAAAGATCAGGTTGGCCTTCCTTCACTTATATGAATAGGAGTAAGTTTTATTGCAGGAATAACATTTACTGCAAGTTTCTCAACAGTAGTCGCTTCAAATGAAGCGGATGGTGTTGGTATACATATACTTTGGATATTTATATTGGAAGGTGCTGTTGCATTTATGTGTGCGTGAGCATTTGCCAAACTTGTAAAATATCATCCCCAAGCAAATGGTGGTGGAAGTCAATATGTCAGAACTGCATTTGGTAAGTTCTGAGGTTTATTAATGGGAATAATGAATTATTCCGTAGTTCCATTAATTGGAATGGGACTTATTGTATCAATGGTACGTCAAAATTTTGATGGCGGAGACAATAATCTAGTTGGATATAACAAAGATGGTTCTTGAGGTTCTTGAGGACCTTGAGGTAGTCTATATCTTGACTTGATTGCATTTGGATTATATATGTTCGCTGGAACAATCATATTTTTTGGAATTAAAAAATATAAATACGTTTCTGTAGTAATAGCATATTTAACTTGAGGAATAACTATTTCAATTATGATTTTTGGACTAGCAGCTGGATTCACAAGTGAATCATCAGGTCTAGACTATTACATAAGCAATTCAAAACTAAGTTTTGGTTCATTTAGCAAAACTTTTACAACTGTTTTCTTTGCATTCGCTGGAATAGAGACATTTATATCAACTGGTAAGAATATTAAAAAAAGAAGCAGAAACATGCCTATTGCTATAATAGTAATTATGATTGTTACAACAATATTTTATATCCTATTTAGTTTGATAATTATGTTTGCGGTTAACGATAGATTTATTGGTAACCCTAATCTACAAGTTTTTAAAAAATTTGATAGTAGATTTCTTCAAAACTTTGGACCTTGATTAATAATAATCTGTACAGTTCTTATGAGATTTAACTCATCTTTACAAGTAACTCTATTTGGTGGAGCTGTATTAGAACCATTATCATCACAAAGATTTATATCAAAAAAATTTAAAAAAGAAAATAAAGAAAATGTACCAGTTGCTGGTGTTATAACTACAATATTAATAATATCAATAACTGGATTTTTCTTCTTGTTTATTCCTGATATTGTACAAGGAACCATTAAGCAACCTTCACCATTTAATTATGGTACTATAGCAAACGTCGCGTCAATATTATTGCTATCAATTTATTATCTAGTAATACCAACCGCAATTGTTCAAGGTATTAGAAAAAAAATAAAAGTTAGAATTTGAGAATACGTCGGTTGATGCATAACCATGCTTCTACTAACATTCTTCTTTGTTATGTACTTTACGGATCTATTAAAAGGATTTATGAAAAGTAATGATATTCAATCAATTCTGTCAAGTTCATTCCAATTAATATATATATTCTCATTAATAGTAATAACTCTTTTACTTTACTTTGTATATAATAAAAAAGTATTAGAAAAAATTAAGGATAATGAAATAGAAATGAAGGAGTTAGAAGAATACGAAAAGTTATTCACAATTGTTTTACAAAAAGATAATTAAAAGCATTTTATGCTTTTTTTTATGCATAATCATATAAATGTTATAATTATAAAAAGGAGTTATATGAAGAAATTACTTGCAATATGTTTGACTACACTTGGGTTAACTGGTTCAACCACTCCTTTTGTGTCTAGTTACAAGAATAAAGTTTTTAAAGATGAAAAACTTCCACAAATTACTAAGCAACAAAAACTTGATATGAATCTTGATTTTAATATGCTTAATTTAGATGATTTAGAATTTATAAAAGTAGGAGCAATATGAAAAGCTGAAGTTGAAAGCGATGAGTTAGATAAAAATTTCAAAGATGTTGAATTAAAAAAACTATTTGATATTCTAGATAAATATGATACAAATGATTTTAAAATTAACTCAGTACTGACCAATTTTAAGAATAACAGAAAGAACTTGGACACAAAAAACACTGATAGATTAAATACTGTATTTACTAGCTTAAATAAAAAGTTGGATAAGATAACTAGTCTTAAACATAAAATAATAATTGAAAAACATAATAATAACATTTATGGAACTCAATATTATATTAATGTATTATTAGATATTACTTATAAAGATGATAATGATGGCGAGAAGGAAGAAAACAATATTAGAATTTATGGAATCGAATCGTATAAACCATTTACAAATTTAAATGACATAAAAAGTATCCTTGTTAATACATTCGATTTAACAATATATTATGTAGCAAGCATCAAACATAAAGATACAGAATTTAGTTCAAATATAATTTTTACATCAAACATTGTGGGTATTATTTTAAAACAATATAAAAATACAATTGATGAACAAAGATTCCAATATCAAATATTGAAATATATTAAAACAATTTGTGATGTTGAGTCATTAAGTTCTTTAGATAAATTAGGTGGAGAAAACATTGAGCTTGAAACGATTTTTGACTATGTAGAAACACCTGATGGTAAATTTGATGTAGGAGATGCTTTTACAGATAATAATGCAGGAATAAATAGAGATTATTTTTATGCAAAAATAACATCTAAGTCTCAAGTTCAAGGTGAATTTTATATATTATTGAAAAATGATGCTAAATAAAAGTTTGATATAATACTTTATTAGCGACTTTAAATAATAAGCAAATATGACATTAAATACAAGAATTTAATAACACTTCTTGTTTTTTTATTTTTAAAGAAAGATTAGTTACTAATCTTTTATGATTATGCATTTTTAACATAGTCTTTTTTATAGACAATTACTTTTTCTACATAGATTAATGTATCGATAATTTCAATAAAGTAAAAACATAATTCATAATGGAATAATAAAATTTATATCTTATTTTTTAAATTCGAAACTTTTGTTTTAGGTTTTAAATAAAATGGATAAAACTTAAAATAACAAATATTTTTCATCATCAAAATAAATGCTTAAACAATTATAAAAATTCTTGTTGATCTATATAAGAAAACGATATTAATATTTTTAATCTTCAAAATAACTTATTAAATAATTGATATGAGTAAAAAATAATTATAATTTTCCTTAATAAGTAATGAAAGAAATGATATCAAATCTTCATTTGTTCTATTGTTTTTTTATTATAAATCATTTTGTTACAGCATATAGCACTTTCCTAATGACATTAAACATAATTTTTATTTTACTATTTAAAATTTTTTGTGTAGTACTTTTAAAAATAAAAGTAAATTGCAATTGATTACAAGCTTCAATATAGTCTTTAAATTTTATATTTATTTTAAACACTTTATTAAATCATAATTTAATGCATCAACATCGAAGTTTTGTTCTTTTTAAGTTGGATGTTGATTTTTTAAAATAAGTATATGTGATAAATTAATATGTAAATAAATTATTAAATCTAAGTACTATGTCTTAATTTAAATTATTTCCATTTTTCTATTGATTGTAAATATGGTTTTGCTAGTTTCTTTTATTATATTTCTTAGTGCTATAACCAACTCTTAGTTTCTAAAATCTTTAATAAATAAACGTACGAAGGTCAAATACTTTCATTACAAAGTATTATAACTTGATCTATAGCATTTATATTAATTTTATTTTTAATACTTTATCATTATTTTTTAAATATAAAACAATATGCTAAATAGTCTATACTCTTAAATTTTACATATATACTTAGAACACCAAAGTAGTTGCTCAAATTTTCTTTACTATTAATTTATTTAATAGGTATCTATCAATTTTATTTTAAATGTTTATTAAGTATAAAGCTGTCCTTTCACACAAGCTCCTAAGACTAAACTTTAAATGTAGCATAATTGCTTATTAAGCATATAAAATCTGGTAGAATACTTTATTTAGAAACATTTTTTACTTAAATAAATGTTAATATAAACATTAGGAGGTGAAAATATGGTTAGAACTGGAAGATCTATGGGTTCTATTAGATTCATGCTTGTAATAGCAAATATATTTGGTATTATTGCAGGAGTTTTTGGAATAGGTGCTCTTATTTATTTGTTACAAATGACATTTAAGCAAGGTGTATCGAGCGAAGACTTAAAAAATATTTTTGATAATATTGATGCTAAATATATTCCTATCTTATTTGGATTTATTGGTTTTGTATCAATCGGTAATATATATTACTGTGCATTTCTAATAAACTTTATAAGAAAATCAGATGATGATACACTTATTAATAACCGTTGAATATTAGCGGTTTTCTCATTATCAGTTGGAGGTGTGTTCACACCAATTGTATTAGCTCAAATGCCTAATGTTAATGTGAAATCAACAATTAGTCCTAAATTTACAATATCAAAAGGTTATGGATTTAATGCTTTGATAGCTCCACTAGGAGGATTAGCGTTTTATTTATTATTTACTAAAGCAATTAATTTAGGTTATGAGTTAAATCAAATAAGTATTATATTTTATTCAGT
Source organism: Spiroplasma corruscae (assembly GCF_002237575.1). Classification (NCBI taxonomy): domain Bacteria; kingdom Bacillati; phylum Mycoplasmatota; class Mollicutes; order Entomoplasmatales; family Spiroplasmataceae; genus Spiroplasma; species Spiroplasma corruscae. Next base: position 191,649 of record NZ_CP022535.1, on the reverse strand, counting down.
TATTGGATTAATGATGTTTTGAGGAGTATTAAATATAATGCTGTTTGCATTGCCAAACTCAAAGGAAGCATGAAACAAAAAAGGATCACAATATACTTTTATGAATTTAGTTGCTACTATAAATATGATATATGCTACTATAATTCTTATGATTCAAATAATAATTTCAATATGATCAATTATTACAATTATTTCAGACCTTGTTGGTAGAAGAGGAAATAGTATGTCATTTATAAATGCATTACTTGCTCCTTTAAGAATAGCAATGCAACTATTTATTATATTCACTATAATTAAAACAATCAAAGGTCTATGGGCCAAAAGCGATAGCTTCGAATACGGAGTATATACAAATTTATCTGAAAAACAAAGAAATTATGAAATGAATAGATAAAAAAACCAATTTGGTTTTTTTTTATTCAATAAAATAAAGGTTATCATTCATATTTGACTTAGCTATTAACAATTCTTCATTAACTAATACTGCTCTATTAATGAAGAAATCACAAAATATTTCTTTTTTATTTGTATCTAAATTATACATATATGTTTTATTATTATTTAGAAAAGATATTAATATATTTTTTTTGTTTAAAAAATATATTTTTTTAAATTCATTACTTTTTTCGATATACTTTACAAAATTAAAATTTAAGTCATAAATAGATATTTTTTCCAATGAATCTTGAATAATATACTGATTATTTATATAAATAATATTAACAGCATCTATATTTATATAGTCATCTTTCTTTAATAAAAATATCTTATTCTTATTTTTAAATACGCAATCATCTTTTATTTTGTTAAGGAATAAGAAATCTTTTATTTTCTCAATATTGTACCCATTATAACCAATTGTTTTTATATTATTTTCATTATCAATAAATGTAATGTAATTGTTTTTATCAATAGTAAAAAAATTTTGTATATACTTATCTGAATTATAAATAATTTCAACGTCACTATTAGCTCCTAAAACTGCATCAAACTCCATAGGATTAGGGTTTGATAAAAAGTATCTCTCTAAATCACTCTTAATTTTAAGATTTTCCTTTAAAATAACCAATGGTATTCTCCCTAAAAAACAACTCTTATTCGGTTCTGAGTTTGTTAAATACAAATAATTAGAATCTACAAATATATTTTTGACTCAATAAGTATTATCAATTTTTCTTATTTTCATATACACCTCTTTAAGTTAGAACATTAATTTAATTATATATTAGAATAAACATCAAAAAAAACTTGCAATGCAAGTTTTATTTTTATTATTATTTATTTTGTATAATGTCTATTCCTGGAAGTACTTTTCCTTCCATGTATTCAAGAGATGCTCCACCACCAGTTGAAATATGAGTAAATTTATCCTTGTAACCTAACTGAATTGCTGCTGCAGCTGAGTCTCCACCACCAATTAAAGTAAATGCATCTTTTAAATTAGCGATTGCCTCACACACTCCAACAGTACCTTTTTTGTAATGTTCAAATTCAAATACTCCCATAGGTCCATTTCAGGCAACAGTTTTAGCACCTTTTAATAAATCTTGGAATAATTCAATTGATTTTGGACCAATATCTAATCCCATTTGATCTTCTGGTAAATCTAGACCAGCAAAGTTTGCAGGACTATCTTTAAATTCGTTATTAGTTGCTGAATCAACTGGAAGCACTATTTTTCCATTTGATTTTTCTAGGTAACTTTTTGCAAGTTCAACTTTATCTTCTTCACATAGTGATTTACCTATTGAATGACCTTGTGCTTTGAAAAAAGTATAAGCCATTCCACCACCAATAATAATTTTGTCTGCCTTTGTTAATAAATTATCTATAACACCAATTTTATCTGAAACTTTTGCTCCACCAATTATAGCTATGAATGGATGTTCTGGATTATCTATTCCTTTAGCTAACATTTCTAACTCTTTTTGAACTAAGAAACCAACGCAACTTTCTGATATATTTGAAGCTATACCAACATTTGATGCATGTTTTCTATGAGCTGTACCAAATGCATCATTTACGAATAAATCTCCTAAACTTGCTCAGTATTTACCAAGTTCTTCATTATTTTTTGACTCATATTTAACGACTTCATTATCCTTAACATCTTCAAATCTTGTATTTTCAAATAATAAAACTTCACCATTTTTTAAATTGTTAATTGAATTTTCAAGTTCTTTTCCACGTGTTTGATCTACAAAAAATACTTTTTTTCCAAGTAATTCTTCTAATTTTTCTGCAATAGGTCTTAATGATTTTTTAGCTTTATCTGCTTCTTCTTTGATTCTGCTTAAGTGTGAAAATAAAACAACTTTTGAATTTTTTTCAATTAAGTAATTTATTGTTGGCAATGCTGCTCTAATTCTATTATCATCAGTTATAACACCATCTTTGATAGGTACATTAAAATCTACTCTTACAAGAACTGTCTTATTACTAACATTTACATCTTTTAAAGTTTTTTTCATATAATTTTCCTTTCGATTTTTAATTAACAAAAAAAGCATACCCTTTTAACTAAATAATTAATTGAATTAAAAGAAATATGCTTATTTGTATTAATTAAAGAGTTAACATATGTTTAATTGTACGGATAAATTGTGAAGTAAATGAGTTTTCGTTATCATATCATGAGAATACTTTAACTAATTGTTTTCCATCTACAGTCATAACTTTTGTTAATGTTGCATCAAATATTGAACCATATTTTGATGATACAACATCTTGAGAAACTATTTGTTTAGTACAGTATTGTAATGCTTGACCTAAATCTGCATCATTTTTAACTGCATTTTCAATAGCACTATTTATTGATTCAACAGTTACTTCTTTACTTAATTCAACAGTTAAGTCTACAATTGAACCTGTAATAACAGGCACACGTAATGCTAATCCATCTAATTTACCATTTAATTTTGGTAAAACTTTACCAACTGCTGCTGCTGCACCAGTTTTACTTGGAACAATATTTCAAGCAGCAGCACGTCCACGACGTAAGTCACTGTGTGGTAAGTCTAATAATTTTTGGTCATTAGTTACCGCATGAATTGTATTCATCAATCCTCTAACTATTCCAAAATTATCATCTAACACTTTTGCTACTGGTGATAAACAGTTAGTTGTACAAGAAGCTGCTGAAACAATTACATCACTTGATGATAATTCTTTATGGTTAACTCCGAATACTATTGTTTTTAAGTCTCCTGTTGCAGGTGCTGAAATTATAACTTTTTTAGCTCCAGCATCTATGTGAGCTTGTGATTTTTCTTTAGAAACATAAAATCCAGTACATTCTATTACTAAATCAATTCCTAATTTTCCTCAAGGAAGTTGTGATGCATCTTTTTCGGCAAGAATTTTTATTTCTTTTCCGTCTACAATAATAGCCCCCTCTTTTGAACTAATTTTACCAGGCATAAATTGACCATGCGCTGAATCAAACTCCAATAAGTAAGCAAGTGCATCAGAACTTGTTAAGTCATTAATTGCTACTATTTCTATGTCTTTCATTTCGAATAGTTGTCTAAATGCTAAACGTCCTATTCTCCCAAATCCATTAATCGCTAATTTTTTCATTGTTTTAATTTCCTTTCACTTTCATATTTTACACCCTAAAATAAAGACTTTATATTAGATATAATATAATTTTTTCTATATATTTTAATAAAAAAAATAATAATGGAAAAAATTCCATTAATATCTTTTATTCTCACCTTTTATATTAATTACATAAGACAATGCTTTGATTCTCTCGGTAAATCTTCTTGTTTTTATTAGGTCAAAGTTTTTTAACTTAGAACTGACAGCTTTTTTATTAAGATAATTTTCCTCTAACTGTATTAATGAAAAGTTAGAACTGAAATATGTTCTTAAATTTTTTTCCATTCTATAGTTTAATAAACCAAATAAAATTTCGTCTCTACTTCAATCTGTTACAACTTCTCCGCCGATATCATCTAATATTAAAACATCAACATCACAACACTTATCATAAAAATAATTTGCATCATCATGATAGTTGTTATTAAAAGTATCTTTAATGATCTTTAAGAACTTATTAACGGAAACAAAAATAACCCTATTATCCTTTGTCGCCATAGTATTAGCTAACAACTTTAACAAAAATGTTTTACCAATACCGGGTTTTCCATATAAATAAAAACCTTTCATTATTTTATTGTTGAATGTTTTTTTAAACTCTTCAAAGAACTTTATAATACTTGCATCACAACCAACTAGCTTAGTTTGTTCAATATAGTCACCAATTGTTTGTCTAATTTCTCTTTTATCGTAATCACAATAAATTATATTTTTATCAATTTTATAATACTTATTTTCAAATAATCAATGATTACATTTCTCTGTTGTTATATAAAAAAGTTTATTTCTATATAACAACTTTTGCTGTACTCCTTTTATTGCTTGTTTGCAATCAACTAACGGTTCATCAGAATTACAATAAGTGTAATCATTTAAAAACTCCTGAATTATAGATGAATTATTTTGTAAGACGCTATCATCTATGTCATACTTATCTATTAAAACTTTAAGTTTTGGGTTAGACTTAAATTTCTTGACTAAGTCATCATTCATTATAAATCTCCTCAACCAGATAAGTCTACTTTAATATCATTCTCTACTTTTATTTCATAACCCATATTTTTTACCTCTTTATTGATTGATAATGCATCACTATCTTTGATATTATTTTTTAAAACTCTTGAGTTTTTATGAGCTATTATTAGATATTCCATAGCTTCTTCAGCTGTTTTAATATTATTTTCATTTAATGATCGAGCTATTTTATATATATAATTTGCTACAATTATCTTTTCATTCTTTAAATATGAAAACTCTAATAAACAGTTTATAACTCCATCTCTTAATTTATATTTCATTGTTAATTCTCTTAATAAGTCTTTTTGAGAAGTTAATAAATTATCTACATTAATCAAAGCTTTTAAATATAAGTCGCATTTAATTGTTTCCATTTCTTTTACTTTAATATTTCTTTTTTCAATCATACTCTCATTTACGTCAAATAATTGATTTCTCAATAAGTTATTTTTATATTTTAGTTCAGTTAATATTAGACTATTTATAATGGTTCTATTATTTTTTGTTATTACTTTTAAACCTGCTTTTACTACTAACTTAATAAATAAATCCTTACTAATTTTATAAAGTAGAAATATTTCATTTAATCATGAGTACATTAATTCTTTTCCTAACTCACAAGTAACTCCATTTTTTTCCAAATTATTTATTATATCATTCAAATCCTTTTCATTAAGAGTAAACAATTTTGATGGTTTAGGTTTTAAAAAAGATTTATTTGATAGATCAATACCAAGATTTGAAATATCAAATACATCAGTAAATGAAGAAGAAATATCAACGCATTCACTTTCTGAAGTAATTATTTTATTATCATCCCTAAAAATAAATCTTAATACTTCATAATCATAATTACCAAGCTTTTTATATAGATGATTGTTAAGTGTTTCGTTTTCAAAAAATAGTGAAGGTTCTAATGGTGAATTTAGATTAAATACATAGTACTCTTTTTTAACATTTATTAATGTTTTTAAAAGCCCTATTGCTTCTAACTTTTTGATATTCTTGAAATATTCTTCTTCTTTTAATCCTATTAAAACAAATAGTCTATTTAGTTTGAATTTATAGTTTTTAAGTTCTTTCAATATCAACCCTTCCTCTAATAGGGTTTTATATATAGTAATAGCTTCTACTCCTACAATAGGTTGATATAAATATGTTAAAACTTTAGAACTAGGACGATCTATTATATTATTAAGGAATATTCTATATTCATAAAAATTCACGACTGATACCCTCCGCTTTATATAAATTAATATTATGTTTAAATCTATTTAAATAGAATAGATTTAATAATATTTAAAAATTTTAAATAAAAATGTTAATAACTTTTTTATTTAAACCAATGTTTACAAGGGTAATTTAAGTTATCCACATGTTAGTACAATATTTGACAATTACTACATATATATGTTCCTCTGCCATTTACTTTAATTTTAATAATATTAGTTTTGCAAACAAAACACGGTTCATTTTTTCTTAAATGAACTTTTAACTCATTTTGAAACTTACCAGATATGCCGTGTCCTGCCTTGTAAGTACTAATTGTAGACCCACCTAGTTCTATTGCTCTTCTAAGTATTTTTTTACTAGATTCGTATATATTATTATATGCATTTAATGATAGTTTATTAGTTTTGCTTTCAGGATGTATTTTTGCATCAAACAATATCTCATCAGCATAAATATTACCAATACCTGAAATTTTAGTTTGATCTAAAAGTATTGTTTTTATATATTTATTTGATTTTGACATTAATTCAAATAAATATATACCATTAACCGCTTCATTAAAAGGTTCAGGACCTATTTTTACAATAGGATTTATTTTTTTATATTCATCTTTTAATTCTAAATTGAAAGTACCAAATTTACGAGTATCATCATATATCAAATAATAACCATTATCCAAACTAAAAATCGCCTCAATATGTTTTTCGCTAACTAAGCTTAAATCATTAATGTAAAATCATTTACCTTCCATTCTAAGATGACTAATTAAAACATAATCTCCTAAATCAAAAATTATATATTTACCAATTCTAGTAATATCAAGTATTGTTTTATTAATTAATGTATTTTTAAATTCATCAACTAAAATATCTGTTTTTATTAAATTAGGGTATAAAATTGAAATGTTTTTAATTATTTTCCCTATTACATTCTTCTTTAAAATACTTACGACTGTTTCAACTTCTGGTAATTCTGGCATAATTATTCCTCTTTTATTTTAGGTCAAGTCAATTCTTACCTATACTATAATTTACATCTAAACTAACTCTCGATGATCTACAATGATTGTATTTATCTAAAATTTTATTATATGCTGCAGACATTATATATTCTATTTCAGGAATCAATTTATCTACTTCATTTGACTTAACTTTAAAAATTATTTCATCATGTATTTGCGCTACCATTTTGGCTTCGGTGAAATTTTTTAAGAGTATTTCTCAAATTTCGATCATTGCGACTTTTAAGATGTCAGCAGCTGTACCTTGTATAACCGCATTTACAGCTGCTCTTTCTCCAAACTGCTTTATCATGAAGTTTGAACTTTGTAACTCATAAATATATCGTCTTCTATTTGCCATAGTTTTGACATATCCTTCAGAATTAGCAAAATTAATAACATCTTTTTTAAAATCAAGTATTTCCGGAAATGATTCATAATAACTTTTAATATACTCTTTTGCTTCTTTCATTGTAATATTAAGATCTTTTGACAAACCAAAGTCACTTAATCCATATAATATTCCAAAATTAAATGTTTTTGCTATTCTTCTCATTTCAGAACTAACTTTTTCATTATCGGGAATCTTAAATATTTTTTTTGCTGCTTCTTCATGAACATCTTTACCAGATTTAAAAGAGTCAATCAAATTTTTTACATTAGCAACATCTGCTAATACCCTTAACTCAATTTGAGAATAGTCAAAACTTAAGAAAATGTAATCTTCATCACAAATAAATATTTTTCTAAACTCCCTTTGCATTTCATCTCTTATGGATATATTTTGTATATTCGGGTATATAGAACTTAATCTTCCCGTTGATGTTAAAGTTTGATTAAATATTGTATGAATTTTTTTATCTGAATAAATATACTTTTCAAAACCTTTTAAATAAGTAGAATATAACTTTTGATACTTTCTTATTAACAAAATTTTCTCTATACTTGGGTTAAATTGTACTAGTTTTTCGAGAGTTTCCTTGTCAGTGCTTCCTTTATTTAAGTCGGGCAACCCTAACTTAACATATAATAATTCTTTAAGTTGTTTCGGTGAACCAATATTAAAATCATCGGTAATATCTTTTTTAAATATATTTTTTAAATCTTTTTCTAAACTATTTATTAGTAAAATAATATCTTCCGTTTGTCTTTTTAATACTTCTGTATCAATTAGAATTCCTTCGTTTTCCATATCTATAAGGACTTTTGAAAAAGGAAGCTCCATAAATTCATAAAGTTCGAATTGTTCTGAAGCTATAAGTTTTTCTATTACTACATTTTTTAGTTCGTTTATAAAAATAGACTTTTCAACAAGATATACTTCTTTATCTTTTGGGTTTACATCCTTTGTTTTTTTAGCTCCCTTACCGAATACTTCATCAAAGGTTTTAAGTTCTGAATCGGGTTTTAAAAATAATAAATGTGAATCAAAAGTTGATTTAATACTTGAGTTAAGTACATATGTAGCTAACATCATGTCATAAGTAAAATTACTTGAATTTATTTTATATCCAATATTCTTTAATGATGTTATTGTTTTTTTAATATCATAACTACAAAATTTTTTACTTAATATAAATTCTTGAAAAGACTCATCTAATTGTGGTTTATTTCAGTTAAAAATATCAACTTCACTACTATTAAGATTTAAATAAAAGTTTCCTTTGATGTTTGAAATACTTATTCCGATAATGTCTGGCATATGGTAGTTGTCATTAAGTAATTCAATATAGATTGAATTTTCATCACAACTATATTTTTCTTCTCACTTATTTAGAACTTTATAATCTAAATTTGTCTCTTTTATTATATTAGGAGTATTTTGACAATATTTTTTTACCAGAGATTGCATTTCATACTTTTGAAAAAAAGTTTTTAAAGAGTTGTAATCAATATTTGTACATTCTAAATTAAAATCAAGATCAACATCAGAGAATATGGTCGCTATTTCTTTAGATAGATAAGCATCTTCTTTTCCGTTGATTAATTTTTCTTTTTTCGCCCCTTTTATAGACTCTATATTCTGATAAATATTTTCAATATTATCATACTCATTCAATAATTCTTTTGCTGTTTTTTCACCAATACCAACTACTCCCTTTATATTATCAGACTGATCACCTCTTAGTCCCTTATAATCAGATACTTGATATGGTTTAATTCCTCATTTTTCTTGAAGCTTACTTTCATCATAAATTAAGATATCGCTAGTACCAACTTGTGGTGCTAGTACAAATACTTTTTTTGTTATTAATTGATACATATCTTGATCACTAGTTAATATATGCACAATTACATCATCTTCATTTTCCAACTTTTTAGCAAGTGTTCCTATAATATCATCTGCTTCATAATTGTCTATTTCATATCATTTAATATTTGCATTTGATAAAAACTCTCTAACAATAGGGAACTGTGTAACTAATTCAGAAGGTGTCTTTTGTCTACCATCTTTATATGTTGGCAACTTATCATGTCTAAAGGTTTTTTTTCCTTTATCAAAAGCAACAACAATACAATCATAATTATTATTAGTATTAATATTAAATAACATATTAATAAATGAGTAAACTGCGTTTGTTGGTTGTCCCGATGTTGTAGTTAAAGTGACTCTTCCAAACGAACTATAAAAAGCTCTAAATAATAAAGAGTTCCCATCTACTAATAAATACTTTTTCATAATAATCCTTTTCTAACTAATTTAGTTGATTTATAACATTAACAAAACTAAATGATAAATTTTCTTTATAAAATTGGGTTCTTAAAGTAAAAATATAGTATTTTCCTTTAATTATTTTATCTTTTATTGATCCATATACACTTGAAAATATTGAGAATTCTAAACTTTCAGTTTCATCTGAACATCTAACAAATGCCATCTCCTTATTGTTTTTATCAAATTTAATAACAATATTTTCTACCAATGCAATTATGTTAACTTGAGTATCAGGTAAAACAATAGATTCGATTTTTGATAGGTTATTATTCTTAAACTTTTTTCTTAAATCTATAATTGGATTAGATGATATAAAGAAACCGATATATTCTTTTTCATAACATAATATTTCTTCATTACTAAACTGAACATTAGGTATATCAATGCTTAAGTTGTAGTTATCTAAACTTTTATAAGACTTAATTAAGTTAAATATTTCTTCTTTATAGTCTATTAAAGCTTTTCTTGAAATTCCAAAACAATCAAAAGCTCCTGAATAAACAAGGGCTAAATATTTCTGTTCAGTTAAAGTTGATTGGTTTAATGAATATAATAATGTTAATAAGTTTTCAAAAATTCTCTTATTATTTAAATATGATTCCTTAATTTTTCTAATAAACTCTGGACCAATATATTTTATAACCGTTAAAGGAATGTGTAGTACATTATTTTTTATTACAAAATTGCTTGATAAATTTTTAATAGTTGGTGGTTTAATTATATACTTATCTTTTTTTACCTCTTTTAAGTATTGTTTTGTTTTTTCTTCATTTCTAATGACTCCATTTAATAATGCACAATAAAAATATAGTTTGTAGTGTGTTTTTAAATATGCCATCCAGTAACTAATAAAAGAATAGGAAACCGAGTGAGATTTATTAAAACCATAGTTTGCGAACTTTTCAATATAGTTTCATAACTCAATAGATTCTGACTCTGAGTAATCATTGTTTTTTGCACTATTAATAAAACTTTCTCTTTCTGTGTGCAATAAGTTTTGATCTTTTTTACTTATTGCCCTTCTAACAATATCAGCTCTGCTATAAGACATTTTTGAAACTGTTTTTAATATCTCTAATATCTGTTCTTGATAAACTATAACACCATATGTATTTTCTAATATTCCTTTAAGTTTTTCATTTACATTCCATTTTTTTATCTTATTATTTTTTCTATTTAGAAACTCTTGAATATTATCTTGCGGTCCCGGTCTATACAAAGCACTAGTAATTGCAATATCATCAATGGATTTTACCTTCATAGAAACAAGTAAGTTTGTCATTCCTTTTGATTCTAATTGAAATACTCCTAAAGTATCACCCTTATTAAGGGTATTAAAGGTCATTTCATCATTGAGATCTATATTTTCTAAAGCCAAATTCTCATTTGTATTTTTATTTATAAGAGTTAATATATCTTGAAGTATTGTAAGATTCCGTAACCCTAGAATATCTGTTTTTATTAATCCTATTCTTTCAAGGTAGTTCATCGGATATTGAGTTTGTAATATACCATTTATTCCAACTTTTAATGGAACAACTTCATTCATTAACTTATCGCAAAACACTACTCCAGCTGCATGAGTCCCTGACTGTCTTGGTAAGCCAACAATGTTTTTAGCTACTTGAAATAATTTAGGATATTTTAAACTATAGTTGTATAATTTAACACTATTTAATAAAGCTGCTTCCATGTTTAGCATATCTTCGTTTGAAATAGATTTTGTCATATCATTTATATCAAGTAATGGAATTTCTAAAACTCTACCACAATCTCTTAAAGCGTTTTTAACACCTATTGTTTGAAAAGTTGTTATAGTTGCAAAATGATACTTTCCATATTTTTCGAATAAGTATTCTATTAATTCTTCTCTTCTATCATCTTGAAAATCTATATCAATATCAGGAAGAGTTATCCTTTCAATATTTAAAAATCTTTCGAATATTAAGTTTCACTTTATTGGATCAACTTTTGTAATCTTTAATAAATATGCGACTAAACTTCCTGCCGCAGAACCTCTTCCGGGGCCATATAATATACCAAGCTCTACTGATTTTTTTATTAAATCATGTACTATTAAGAAATAATCTGAAAAACCCATAGAATATATTGTTTCAAGTTCATATTCTAATCTATTAGTATAAATACTTCTTTTATTGTCTTCTATATCATTTAAGTAAAGTTCTAGACTTTCTTCACAAATAAACCTTAGATATGAATCTGACGGCATTTTCATACTATTTGGGTATTTTAAAAAATGCTTATCATTATTAGTAATTACATCATCGTCAACATTATCAATTATATATTGTATGTTATAATCGTGATTTTTAATATCCACAATATCTTTTATTTCTTCAATGGTTTGATAATAATAATTATTCTGATCGTTAACTTCCTTATAAGTAATGCCATTTTTTAGTGCTTTTAGTGCTTTATAAACCTCGAATGATTCCTTATTTAAATAACATATTTTATTTGTATAAATTATTTTATTTTTATTAGACACGCAAATAGAACTAGCACTAAAAAAGATATCATTTTCATCAATTTTTTTTGTGAATGTATTTATAAAACTAATTTCATCTGTTTGCAAAACAATAATATGATTATCATTAACGTATGATTGTATGTCTTCAAGTATAAAACTCTTATTGCCTTCTAACGTTTCTTGTATAAATGTACTTAATTTAATAAGTGAGATATATCCTTTATTATTTTTGGCATATATATATAATAAACTATCATTAATAGCAACTTTTAACCCAATAATAGGTTTTATATTATTTTTATTACAAGCATCAAAAAATTCATAAGCGCCATACATAACATTTTCATCAGCATAAAAACCAACATTTATATTACTCTCTTTTAGAAAACTTACATAATCATTTACTTTAATAGTAGAATCTAAAAAATTATAGCAGGTTTGAACACCAATTATTGCTTTGTAATTCATCAAAATACCTCTTCTTAACTATTCTACAATACATTAGTAAATATTGCATAAAAAAAACCAACCAAATTAAATTGGTTAGTCAATAAGCATATCTTAAAATCAACAATCTTTTATCTATAGTTTCAATACGTTAACAAAAATATTTGCTAACAATTTTATTATAGTATAAATAAAATAAAATTCCATAATTTTTTTAAAAAAGTGAAATTTATTTTATGTTTAACCTTTAATATGTATTTACTTCATATTATAGATAACATCATAAAATTAACTAAGAAATAATCTAGCAATGATTTTTGATGTAACACAATTTATTCTTAAAATAATAGCTATTTGCAATATATCCATTACCATATTTATTGATAAATTATCATCCTTTTAATGATTATAAGTTATTGAGTAATAAATAATCACGATAATATTTACAACTTGATTAGTTTTCCTTTAAATACTTATCTATTTATATAAGCACTTGTATCTAATAAACCAAAAAATAAATAAATTATTAAATTGGTTACATTAACTATAGTTTTGTAATGATCATTTAATTGATAAAATGAATTAAAATTATCTGAGCTATATTTTATGTAAATATACATCATATTAGAAATTAGATTTGATATACTTTTTTAAATACTAGTGATATATTCTAATACACAGTTTTCAGACTATGCATAAGAATTCAGTTAGTTACAAAATATAAATACTCTATAACTTTAAAAGAATTAGTTTCAAATTATTAAAATCAATATGAAGGTTATTATTTTTATATATAAAATTATTTATAACTAATGTTCAAACAAAATTCACACTAATTGATTTAATGTTGAAAACGAGTGCTTTTAATTCTTTTTAACTCTTTTTTTATTCTAAAGTACATTAATTACATTTTTTAAATTGCACTATTATATAATACATATTAAACTATTTTCTACTCTAATTACATCGTCATTCTATTTTAAGTTATAAGACCTTCTGATAATTTACAATTATAATAATTTATGTTTATATAAATAATGTTAACAACTGTGTCTCTCCATTTGAAACGTGCTTTATTGCAAAACCTAGCACTAACAAAATACTTATGCCAAGTATTCTTATTTATATTAATCCTAAACTTTAATATTCTTTATTGGTCAAGAACTAGGTCTAAAATCACGAGTTTAAAGATGGTTATTCAAGTATAAAAAGCGGTTCTCGCTTTAGTTATAATTTGATTATTAAATTAGAATAATTTCTTTAATCTTATTTTCTAATATACCATCTGTTGTTCTCCATTTTTATTAAAATAACTTGTTTTTAAACCAGTATTAGATTAAATATAAAAACTATTGTGCTGACACAAAATAATACAATAACTATGTTGATGGTATTATTATGAATCTAATTAATGATACTGATATTTTTTTTTGTAGTATTCCTTATGCTTGTACATAAGTACCAATAACTTTTTAAAATACATTTTATAAAACTAAATATAAATTTAAAAAAAACTTATTAATATTTAAAAATATTAATAAGTTAAATTTTATTGAAACAACTATAAAGGCAGGTCTTTTTTTATAAATATAAAATATCCAGATGTATATAATCCAATTGATATTAATAACATTACAATATCTTGTGGTAAGTATTTTATAAGCTCGTTTGTTTTATTATAATCAGTTCTGTATAAAGTATTTAAAGTTAAATATTTAAAGAAGTTAACTGATTCATCAATTTGTGCAATAAAGAATAAAACATAAAATAATATTATAATACCACCCGCAAAAGACAATGAATAAGCTGATTTATTAAAGTAACTACTTGCTATAAAACTAATTGAAGACATCATTAATAATAATAAAAATAATCCTACAAAATATAGAGTTATAACTGCGTAGTTAATGTTTTCACTATGACCAGTTGATATAATACCAATAATTGTTGTTATGTAAAACAATAAACAACTTAATGATAAATAGGAAACAAAAGTAAATATTTTACTTAATACTACGCTTTTTCTTGATTGATTAGTAGTTAATAAATTTACAAGTGTACCTTTTTCAACTTCGCTAGCAATAAGTCCGTTTCCAGTGACCAATATATATACAAGCATTAATAAATATACAATACCAGTTGTACTTGCAATTAACTTCACTACTAAGTTATTAATAACCATATCTCAAGTTGTTTTCCCATTATTGATTTGTTCTATAAAATTAGGGTTATTTAAAACAACTATAAATGACGTTATAATCATTAATATTGGTAACAAAGTCATAAACAGCCACAGGTAAACTGATTTTTTTGATGTGTCTTTTATTAGTTCCAATGATATTTTATGTTCTTTTCCATTAGTTTTTTTTGGAATATATTCATTATCAGTATTTATGACGTCTTTTTCAACTTCATTTTGATAATACTTCATAAAATATTGTTCCAAATCTAAAGGATGCTCTTTAATAAACTCTACTTCGTATGAAGAAAGCTTCTTTAATAAAGTATTAATTTTATTGTTTTCTATAACTAAATATATTGAATTCTTTTCAGTTTCTAATATTTTTCAATCATTAGATTCTAACTCTTTTTCTCCTAATTTATTTTTAAATGAAATCTCATATTTTTTTTCGTCATTATATTGTATATCTTTTATATTGATAGTTGATATGATCTTTCCTCTTTTAATAATAGATACATAATCACATGTTTTTTCAATTTCCGAAAAGATATGAGATGAAAGTATTATTGCTTTACCCTCTTCTTTTGTTTTTTTAACAAGTTTAATAAACTTATCCTGCATTAAAGGGTCCAAACCAGTTGTGGGTTCATCTAAAACAATTACATCAGGATTATGCATTCATGCTATAATCAATGCAACTTTTTGCTTCATCCCTTTTGACATTTTCTTAATCTTTATATTTGGATTAAATTCTCAATATTCTATATATTTTTTTACAACATCTCAATTTGTCATATTTCTAAGTTTAAAAACTTGTTTTAATAATTCTGTACCTGTCATATGAATTGGAAATGCTATTTCTCCTGGTACATAACCTAATTTTTTTTGTATTTTCTGTGAATCGGTTCAAGAGTCATATGATATCAACTCATCAATGCTAATTTCTTTATTGTTTTCTTTAAAATAATGAATGCTTGATTTACCACTATCTGATTTAATAAATCCCATTAATATTCTTAATGTTGTAGACTTACCTGCGCCGTTTGGTCCTAAATACCCAAAAACTTTTCCGTATTCTACTTTAAAATTAATATTCTCTATACCATAACCACTTTTAAACTTTTTATTTAAGTCAGTTACTTCGATCGCTATATTTGTTTTCATATTTTTAAATTCCTTCCATAAATTTTAATATAAGTAAAAATTTTATGGCTTAAAAATTATCTCCATATGATATTAATTTTATTATACTAATCTTTTTACATTTTAATTTATATACAATGTATAACTTTATATTTCAAAGTTTCATTTTTAAATATTTTAATAAAACAATAAAAAACCTAGTTAATTTAGAACTTAGTTTTTTAATAAAATAATGAACATTTCTAAAAGAAGTAGTTAAAAAATTATTTAGTATATTATTAATTTCTTCCAAGGAAGTAAATATAAGAATTAAATTTACCTTACATATATCTAAAAATACTATTCAAATTATTGAGAATAAAAGAAAAAACAAGCCATAGTTAAGTTCCCTATTATAAAATAATAAATTTTCAAAAAATAAAACTAATAAAAAAATTACATTTGTATAGAAATATAGTTTCTCTTTTCCAGTTAAAGTATAAAAATTTTTATAACTTAAATTATCTATTCTTAATGACTTATGAATTTGAATAATACTTTTTCATAACTGAAAACGAACAAAAATATATAATACAAAACTAGATATATAAACACTATAATTAATGAATTTGAAAATAAAGTCTAATCTTGTGTGAGTTAATAAACATAAAATAATCGAAATAACTATCAATAGAATTGTTAGTTTAGATTTTTTAGTTTTAATTATCATACATTCACCTTCTTTATTAACTTTGCTTATGTTGCAATATTGTATCATAAGCATTATTAATTTGTGTCATTTTTGCTTGAGCTTCTAGGTTTCCTTTATTTTTATCAGGATGATATTTTTTTGCAAGTTCTATGTATTTTTTTTTGACTTCTTTTAATGAAACGCTACTACTTAATCCAAGAACTGCATATGCTTCTTCAAGTTGAGAGGGTTTGTCAAAACCATTAAAATAGTTTGATGAAGAGTCAGTATCTTTATTTGTGTGTGAGTAGTCATCATATGATTTATGATCATTACCAGTATCACCACCCATACTTCCTGCACTTCTTCTATTAGCTCTTCTAGAACCTCCAAATATTCAGTCAAATATTAAAATAATAAATATGAAGTTTAATATTTTTCCAATTATTCTAAATAAATCATCCATTTTGAAACCTCTTTCTATTTCAATACTATAATTACAATTAAAAAGACTATTAATAGCAATAGTATTATTATATATCCAAAAACTTTGTAAACAAAAAAGTTTTTTTTATTTTTTCTCTTTTGTATTAACAACTTATCATCTTCACTATCTACATTTTTATTTATAATTTTAATAGATAGGTCATCATCATTATACTCTTCGACAGTTAAATTATCGTTTTCTAAAATTGTCTCACTATTAATGATATTTCCTTTAAAAACTCCATACTTGCTAGAGTTTCTAACTTTTTTCCTTCTCAACTAATTCACCATCTTTTCAAACATAAGTTTTAATCTTATTATTTATTGTATGCTTAATTAATTCATTTAACAATAAGCCTTCCTCTTGATTTTCAGCTACAAATATTTTCGGTTTAGTTACTGGTGATTTTGGTACATACATTGAACAAACATCATCAAATGGTAAAATTGAAGTTTCATAAGTGTCGATACTTTTTGAGATGTCTATAATTTCTTCTTTGTCCATTGTGATTAAAGGCCTAATAATTGGTAGGTTTGAAACACAGTTAATTGTATTTATAGATTCAATTGTTTGACTTGCTACTTGTCCTAGTGATTCTCCGGTTAGTAAACAATTAAAACTATTTTGTTGACAAATTATGTTTGCAATTTTAACAAACATTCTTCTCATTATTGTTATTCTATATGACTCATTTTTTATATGCATAAGTTCAGTTAATATATCTGAAAAATCACATACAAAAAATTGAAAGTCATTTGTATTATACTTTTGTAATTTTTCTACAAGTTTAAACACTTTATCTAATGCTTTTTCACTAGTATGTGGCGGGGTCATAAAATGAATATAAGAAACTGTAAGTCCTCTTTTCATAGAGAGAAAACTTGCTACAGGAGAATCAATACCACCACTTAGTAAAGAAAGAGCTGTACCGCTTGTTCCAACTGGTAATCCTTTCAATCCTTTTATTCTATCTATAAAAATTTGTGTGCCCATTTTTTTTAAAACCACATTAATTAAATGATCAGGTTCTTTTACATTTACCTTTAAATGATTAGTATGAGTTAGAATATTTGAAGCAATCAAAATTTTTAATTCTTGTGAGCCAATTTTAAAACTCTTCTCAACCCTTTTTACTTCTATTTTAAATGTTCCTGGAGTTAGGTTTTTTGCTATTTCAAGTGTTTTAGCTAATATCTCCTCTTCATTATTATTCACTACTTCAATGACTGATAAAGAATATATCCCAAATATATTTTTAAGAATACCTAAAACTTTATCTAATTGATTACTGTCATTCAAAGATATTATAAGACTTTTGGTATCTTTAATATATTCAATTTTATCTTTAAAATAATTTAATTTTACTTTTATATTTCTTATTAACTTTGTTATGAATAATTTTTTATTTTGCCCTTTTAGTGTTAATTCACCATACCTTATAAGTATATTAGTCATCTTTATTTCCTTTAATTTTTTTTATTTTTAATTTTTAATAAAATATCTAATGCATATCCAATTAACTGTTCAAGATTTCTTCGTTTAAATAAATCTTCACATGAATAAATTACATTTTCTATTTCTTTAAACTCTCCAACATATCTTTCTAAATATATCATTATTTCTTGTGAAATATAGTCTAAAAAAATTGTATCATTCAAATCAGTTATAAGTACAGTTACATTTTTTAAGATACTTTCTATTAATTCTGAAACTTTTTGTCTTTCATCTTGTGAGTTAATTCTTGTTAACATTGCTTTATTATATTTTGAGACTTGTGTGAATAAATCTTCTATAGTTTCTGAGAATATTTCCAATTCTTCAATTGATTTATATTGCTTTATTTTTACTTTACATTGAGATAGGCATGACTTAATAAAAATAACTTGGTTTACTAGAGACTCTGTATTAACACTTTTTCTTGATATAATTTTTATTGATTTTTCCAAACCTTCAATTATATCAACTAAGGAAGTCATTTCTACTAATAATCTCTCTTTTAGATTAATAAAATCAATCGAGCTTCCTTTGCTTATGGCGATGTCAATGTCAGATAATATTAAATCTCATTTATTTTTTGTACTGAAAAAGTTTTTTCTTACTAACTCAAAATCCATTTTTTCTTGTGATGGAGTTTTTGTATAAGGCTCAATGACATTAAACTTTCTATTTAAACTATGAACAGCATTTTCCACATCTATAAATATTTGTCTAATATTATCGATTCTATTTTCAAAGAATGTTTTAATATTATCTTCTTCTTCTATAATTATTTTAAATTCATTAATTTTATCAAAGATAGTTTCTAAATAATTATAAGCTTTTTTATATTGTAGTTTCAAAATTTCGTTATTAATGGTAACCCTTAATTTATCAACTTCATTTTCTAAATCAGAAAACTTATTAGCATTATATTGTAATTTTCCTTTATTGTTTCCGAATGTAACATACTTATTTTTTAAATCAATGAGTTGTCTTGGTATTACATTTTGAATAGTTGAGATTATATACGGTATAGAGTCTAAAAGCTCAATCAAGAATATTAGTGATTGATCTATTTTAAGTAGTTCTTCTCAGCTCTCTTTATAAAGACCCATATTTAGCATATTATAAAAATCTGCAAATAGTTCTTCAATCGATTCAATAGTTGAAGCTAACTTTTTATCATCAATTTGCAAATCTCTAAAAGTTGTCATAATTATTTCTTCTTTTAAATCTCTAAATAATTCTTTTTGATATGTTAATGCATCTCTTTGAATAAACTCCATTTCAAGTGAGTTCATTATTTCGATGTATATTAAATGTACGTTTTTATTCACAGCAATTAATCTATTATAAATGTTCTTATATAAATTAATATTTGATACTCTTACTTTTGATGTTTTTTTACTTTCTAATAATTTATGAAAGTCAATAAATAATTTTAAAAACTCTTTCTCATATAGTATTTCATATTTTGTTCTTCATACCATAAACTCAGTCTCAAAATTACCTGTCTCATCATATATTTTTGATATTCTTTCGATTCTATATTTTAGTGGTGAGTTTTTTATATCTTTTATTAAGTCTAATGATTTGGCAATTGTTTGCATTTGTTTTCTATAAATTGATACATATATAAGTGTTATTAGTAGTATAAATAAGCACACCAAAAAAATAGATAAAAAAATAATATTACTATTTTTAGAGAACACATTGTTCAAATCCCATACTAAATACATATTAACCCCTATAAAATCAATTTTATTATAACATAATAAGTTAAACCCTATAATTAACTAAAATACTTCAATTTCTTTGTATTAGTAAGCAATTATGACACCACATACAGGAGTTTATTTATACTTCTTGCATTTTTCTTTTACTGATAAATAAATATAAGTTACTATGTTTCAAGAATTTTGGTTTTTGTAAGGTTTTCTTAATAAACATTTCTTATAAATAGTAAGTTTTTTTTCTAAGTAGTTTAATAGGTCTATAATTTCGATAAGGTAAAAAACACTTCCATTAAAAGAATAAGAATATATCATCTTATTTTCATAATAATAACTTAAGTTTTAAGTTTTAAATATATTGGTTTAAAAATAGATAAATGAATTTTATAGACTTAATAATTGCTTAAATAAATATTGACAATACTATTAATTTATTTGAGAAAACTATATTAGGATTCCGTAAATTATTAAATAATTAAAATGAGTTAAAATAACTTATTGTTTTCTTAAATTAATAATGAAAAATAAAATTACAATTCTTTAGTTGTATTATATTTATAATCTAATTCTTTTTGTTTATTTCTTTAAAACTTGACAAAAATAAGTTTAACCAAAACTTTATTGTAATATTAAAGGTATTTTTGATGCTACTTCCAGAGAACGGAAATAAATTAAAATAAAGAGTATGTTTTTAAACATCCTTTAAAATCCATACTTCTTTGGAATTTATTCTTTATATTTAAATATTTATTTATAAGCTTAATTTATTTATTTTTTTAATATATATTTTAAAAATAACTTATTTATTATTTTACATAATGTTCTTAATGAGAATTCATTATCTTTGTTCTTCATTCAACTTTCTCAATAAACAAAATGCTTGGTAACTAGTTTTAATTTCATTTAATTTAATTGTGGGGTTTTTAATTATATTCAATTTTAATAATTTCATTTAGTCTAAATTATTATTTTTATTAGTTTACTTCCAAGAAGTTATACTTTTTGAATAATCAATTATTATCCATAACTATAGTTAACTAAAATACTTTAACTTTTTGAAATATTTAATGTTTTTATTATATAATCAATATTGGTTAGTCTGCAAATAAACATATTAAAAAAATTAGTCTATAATGAAAAGTAACCTTTGCAGAATTAAGGCGAATGTAGACTTCCTTTAATAGAGTTTATCTTTGTTTATGATTTTCCAAATAATAATAAAGGAGAAAAAATGTCAAGATATAGAGGATCGATTTTTAAAAAAGCTAGAAGATATGGATTTTCTGTTTTAGAAACAGGAAAAGAGTTTTCTAAAGGTAAAAAAAGAGTAAGTGCTCCTGGTCAACATGGATCAAGAAGAAGTAAATTATCAGGTTATGGTCAACAATTACAAGAAAAGCAAAAAGTTAAATTTATGTATGGTGTAACTGAAAGACAATTTAGAAACACTTATGCGAGAGCGAAAAAAGTAACTGGTATAACTGGTACTAATTTCTTAAGATTATTAGAATCAAGATTAGATAATATAGTTTATAGAATGGGTCTTGCTCAAACTAGACAAGGCGCTAGACAATTAGTTACACATGGACATATATTAGTAAATAATAAAAAATTAGATATTCCATCATATACTGTACAAGTTGGAGATATTATTTCTGTTAAAGACAAAATGAAAAAAAATGAAAAAATTGTTGAAGCATTAGCTTCAAATGTATCAACAGTAGACTTTGTTAAATTTGATAAGGCAAAACTATCTGGAACTTTCGATAGATTACCAGAACGTAATGAACTAAATCAAGAAATAAACGAGGCTTTAATTGTTGAGTGATATAACAGATTAATTAAATAAAACATATAAGTAACCATTTAATTTAGTAAGTAAATTTATATTGCTTAATTTATTTAATATTTATAAAAAATATAAAAAATCCACATTTTGAACAATGTGGATTTTTTATATTTTTTATTCATTAGTTTGCTTTATTAAGGCTTTTTTACTGATAACCAAATAATTTATTGCAGATGATATAGATAAGATAGTTCCTACATAAATAGGTAGTAATAACATTTGATTAATTAATCCATATTCTCCATATAAATAACCGATATCTACAATTGAAAAGTTTTTGTATGATATAAAGAATAGAATTGATAAACCAATCATTATAATAGCAGCTCTATATTTACCCATTTTATTTGCGGCTAAAACAACATTATTTGATGCAAGTATCATTCTTAATACATCTATTAAAAAATCCCTACAAATTAGTATAATTCCAATTCAAACAGGAATAACTTTTGCAGCACTGAATAGTACAATAACTGAGTTAGTTAATAACTTATCTGCTATTGCATCAAAAAACTTACCGAATGTAGTCACTTGATTTAGTTTTCTTGCTACGTAACCATCAAGAAAATCAGTTAATGAAGCTATAATAAATAATACTCCTGCTACTAAATCAGTTATTGGTAGATGAAAATCATTAATATTTATTGATTGATCTAGAACATTATAGAATTTTGGAGACAATAAAAACAGAACAATTATTATTGGTATCAAGAATAATCTTGAAATAGTTATTTTATTTGCAATATTCATATTACCTCTTTCTATGCTTTAATTGCTGTTGGTACATATATTTTATCCTTCATCGAGTTTGTAAGGACTTCAATCGTGATGACCAAACTAACAAACTCCGCATTAACATGAGATATTTTTACAAAATCATGGATTCAATTATATTCATCAGTTAGTTTATTATAGTCGAAGAAATAATCTAATTCTAAAACCCTATTTTGTTTTAATAACAACTCACTTGAAAGTTTTAATATAGTTTCAAGATTTTCTGTTGTTGCTATTTTATTTAATAAATTATCAAGTTCAATGAAAATAGAGGCATTTTTTAAAATATCAGATATTTTTTTAAAATCTTTTTTTAAACTTTGAGCTGATGAATTAATTTTTTTGATAACAAACTTTTCATTATAATTAGAAATGCTATCACTATTTCAAAAACCAAGATCTTCAAACTCCTCGCTAATATCAACTAATTTATCTATTCCTGACGAAGCTGAAATAAGATTCATTTCAGTTCTAGCAAACTTTGATAAATCACAACTTTTGTTATTTAATGATTCTTGATTCTCTTGTCTTAAATAATTAATTTGTTTATATAAAGCATCAATTTCTTGATTAGTGTTTGAATATAAATTAGAAATATTTAATTCAATTTTTAGATCATTATTTTTTATGGTAAGACCTTTAAAACATTCATTGTTTAAATAACCTATAAATTCTTCAAGTGTAGTTGATATTAAATGTCTAATTTTCATGACTTTTCCCCCTAAGAGACTAACTCTACAACAAAATACTTTTTTTTACCCTTTTTAACAAGTAAAAAACTATCTACTAACAAACTATTTTCATCAATAACAAAATCTTGAGTGAAATCATTCATAAAACTTATCGAAATAGCTTTGTCTCTAAGTAATTCTCTACCCTCTCTATTTGAGGATACTATTTGAGTCTTTATCAAAAAATCTAATATATTTAAACCACTTTCAACTTTTATAATATCAAATGTTTGAAATAAAGACAATAAATGCTCTTTATTCAAAGAAGCTAAATCACCACTAAAAAATGCAGTAGATATTTCTAAAGCTTTTTGATATCCTTCTTCACCATGTACAAACTTTGTCATTTCTTCTGATAACTTTTTTTGTGCAATTCTTTTGTGAGGTTCTTTTGTATGGGATTCTAATATACTTTTAATTTCTTCAACAGGTAGAAGTGTTAAGTAGTTAAGTAATGTTTCACAATCTTGGTCATCTTGATTTAAAAAGAACTGATAAAACTCATATTCGCTTGTTTTATTTTTATCTAACCATATAGTACCAGATTCAGTTTTACCAAACTTAACACCATCTTTTTTTGTTAAAAGATTAATAGTAAGACCGCAGGCTTTTGAGTTTGCACTTCCATATAAACTAGATATGTAATCCGTTCCACTTGTAATATTACCCCATTGGTCTGAACCACCAATTTGAACCATGCAATCATAGTTTTTATAAAGATGACTAAAGTCATATGCTTGTAACATTGTATAACTAAACTCAGTAATACTTAAACCTTTTTCGATTCTTGAAGATATATTATCTTTTGCAAGTAAATTTGCTAAATTAAAGTGTTTACCTATATCTCTTAAAAAGTCAATTAGTGTAATTTTATTTAATCAATCAGCATTATTTAATATACTTACTTCAGGGATAAGTTTTTTAATCTGTAACAATATTCCTTTAATATTTTCATTAACAACCTTAATATCTAATAATATTCTTTCTTGACTTTTAAAACTAGGGTCACCAATCATTGCGGTTGCTCCACCAATTATTGCTATAGGATTAAACCCAAATTTAGAAAACCTTTTAAGATTTAACAACTGAATTAAATGACCTACATGAAGAGAATCTGCTGTTGGATCAAAACCACAATAAACAGACTTTTTTTTATTTTGTGCATCTAATACTTTTTCTTCATTAGTAACTTGTTTAAGGAGTTTTCTTTGCTTTAAATCTTCTATAACATTCTTAGCACTCATATTTAATTCTCCTTATCATTATCTTTGACTTTTTTAGAGTCTTCTAATTCAATAACATCTTCACTCATACTTATTGAAACATCTTTAACTTTAGAGTAAGCAGCATCAGCTTTGTCAATTACATCAACAGCAATTGAAGCTAGATCTTTTGCAATAAGTTTTGCATTTTTTGACTTTGCAAAGTCTTGCCCGATTTTCACACTTGCTTTACCAAGTTTTTGCAATGCTTTATATGCTAATTCTTTTGTTTTAGCATTATCTAATTCATCGCTAGCATTTCTTAAATTTGATAATTTCATCTCGATATTTGCTATAACTTCGTCATTTTCTTCACCTTGGCTTTTTTCCCAGGTATCTTCAAGAGCTGATATAAATTTTTTTATTTGTGGTCTATATTTTTTTAAGTATTCAATAAAATCTTTTCTAATTTCAACTCCCCTTTTTGGAGCTAGCATCATACCCAAAAACATTCAAGTGGATAACTTTAATAATTTAAACATAATAATACCCCTTTTTAATCTTCTGAGTTAGCAAAATCCTTAAGTTTGTCAACCAACTTATATAAAACGTCTTTATTTTTTGTAGCAACTTTAACTCATGATTTAACGTTTCTTTTAGTAAAAGCATCAAATAAATCAATATAGTTCGATACTTTTGCAATTGTATCAACAGTTGCATTCATCATTTCTGATTTATATGTAAGATCTTCAAAAAAATAATCGACTTTTCTTGCGGCAATCCCTACTTTTCTAAGTGTTATGATTGAATAAAGTGAAAGAACTATTGCTATTGCTAGCAATATTATAATCATTACATTTTGAGTAGTTTCCATAGTTGATGCTAAAATGTATAATAAATTCATAATCTTCTCCGTACATAATAAAATTATACAATACTTATTGTTTAATTCATAAATTTAAAATGATTAATCATCTTCCTCTATGCCTAGACGTTCTTTTCAACCTTCCGGTCCTCTTGTAGGACCTTTTTTATCTTCAACATAATTTTGATCTGATCAATTCATTTTGTTTTTATTTTTCATTTCTAATAATCGTCTAGCTCTCTCAGTTTCTGCTTTATATGCCCTTTTATATATAAATTTTCTTCTATCATTTAATGTTAATCCAGGATTTGATAATACAAGGGTATTTAAATCTTCATCGATTTTACCAATTTTCTTAATGAAGTTATCGTGAAGTTCAAGTGTTTTTTCTACTTCGTCAGCATCGATAATTTCTTCATTTTTTACGAGAGAATTCAGTCTTTTTGATGTTTTTGAAATCATTTTTTCAATTTTATGTCTTTCTTTCAATAAGTGCTTTTCAAACTTCTCTTCCTTTTTTTGTTTTTCTTTAAATTCTTGTTTGATTAGTGTAATTGTATTTTCAAGTTCTTTTTTTTGTTCAATAGAAATTGGAATTTCTTTTTTCTTTCGTGGTTTTATAAGTCCTTTTTTCGAAGTCTTTAAATCTTTTGTCTCATCTAAAGAATGTTCGTTTTTTCTTTTAGGGATGTAATAATTATTTTTTATGCCTTCTTCAACACCCATTAATTTGTTACTTGATTTTACTTCTTCCAATCTTTGTCTAGCTAATTCTTCAAAATTAATAGCGTTTTTATCATTTTTACTCATTTCATCACCTACTTTTTAGTTACCCTAGATTTTTTCTTTGGTTTTAACAAGATTCCTTTTTCTTTTTCTTTTAATAACTTGTCATACTCATTTATTTTATCTATCAAAAACTCTTCCTTAGTTGCTTCGTCATCGAAGTGCATTGTACTTATTGATTCAAGAGTCAAATTAAATTCATCATCAATATACTTTGTTTTTTTTAATTTAACTTGTTCTAATTTATTTACCATCTCTCTTTGTAAATCCAGTAGCTTATTACTTTTCTTTGATACTTGACCAAATGAATACTTATTACGATTAATATAATCTTCTGCACCTCTACCGTTTATTCTATTTTTTGATATCTCAGATAATCTCTTAACCCTTTCAAGTTCTGTTTCTAATACAACAGTAGAGTTCTCTTCATGATATTTTTTAGCTCTTGCAGAATATGAAACACCTTTTTCTTTTATTTTATTAACATCAGTATAAACACTTTCGTCAATAGCCCCAGTTTTTCTAAGTTCTTCAATTTTATGTAGTTTTGCAATTACTGGGTCATTTTCTAAAACTTCATTTTGAATATCCTGTGATTTTTTTATTGCACCACTAATTATTGATCCTAGTGGTCCTTTTATATCTTTTGGCATGTTTTGTTTTAACTTTTCTCTTAAATCGCTAAGCTTATTAATTTTAAGCTGCTCTTTTGAAACAAATTGCTTATCCTCTTCTTGACTAGACGCTATTTGATCTGAAAATACTGGTTCCATATTTAATAATGGATCATCATTAAATGTTCAATGATTTGGCGCTCTTTCTTCTTCCAACTTTGAAAATTCACTCTTTAAGACCTTATTTGGTTTCTTTTTAAATAGTGCCATAAAACGATCCCTCTTCTTCTTTTACTAATATTTTATACTTTTAAGTCTAAAAGATTCCATATATTTTCTTCCAAATTTAGATTGATCTTTTCCATTTATTTTAACTACATCTCCTGTAAAACTAATTTTATTAATTGTTAGTGCTTCTCCAACGCCATAAATATCTACTTTTGAATTATTATTTTCAAATAGTTCAATTTTTTTAATGTTAAATCCTGAAGAGACTATTATTTTAACGTCGTTATAACCATTTTTGTCTAACTCGTCTCTTAATAAATTTACTAATTCAACATTAACTCCTTTATATTCATTAGTAGTTTTACCAAGTTTTTGCAATGAATTATCAATTAGATTAGCAGATGTATCAATTCTAACGGCTCAAACTTTTCCATTCATAGCTTTACAAACTTTTATACTATCAGTTATAACATCGTTATTATAATCAACTAATACAACTAATTTATTATTTGGATAAGTTTGATTATAAGCTTTTGAGGCTGCAATTATATCACCATCAAATGCAGCGATTAAAGAATGAGGCATAGTACCTTGCAAATTGCATTCAATATTTATATATTCAAATGATGCAGGAGTAACAAGATTTATCAATCCGGCTGTATAAGAAGCATAACCATCAATTTGTTGGTTTAAATACAAATCCATTCTATCATTCATATTTATTATCATTTTATTATTTGCAGCTATTTTAATATGATATGCATTATTAGCAACTGTAGTAGCTCTTGATAAAATTCCATCAATTAGTCCTTCTAAATGACAAAAGCTTTCGTACTTACCAGTAATTCTTAATACTGGTTCATTTGAATTAATTATTGATCCTTCTTCTAAATAATCAACTATAATATTTTTTACTCCACTTTTTACCAATAAATCTTTTATTATTTCTGAGCCACAAAAAAATACTCCGTCATTTCTTTGGAATCATTGCATAGTAAAAATAGTATCAGGATGAAACTTTTGAATTATTTTTCTAGTCTTTACAAAGTAATCAGCTATATAATAGTCATCATAAACTCTCTTATCTATATAAAAATTAGGTTTAATTAAATTATTTCTCATACTGATTTACCTACATTATTTTCTGAGAGTGTTAGGTCGATAATACCCTCATCATTGATTTTGGGACTATTAATATTTAGCTCTTTTTTAGAACAAAGCATACCAAATGAGTCTATTCCAGCAAGTTTTCCTTTTTTGATTTGCATCCCATTAGGTAGTCAAGATCCTATTGTAGCTAAAACAGTAAACATTTCTTTTCTTACATTTCTTGCACCACATACTATTTGTAAATATTCTTTACCATCGAAAACTTTGCAATTTGAAAGATGTGTATTTGGGATGTTTTCGCAATCAATTACCTTAACTACGATAAACTGATCTTCAAAATTAATATCTATACCATTATTTTTCAGTAATTCTTTTGTTAATTTTTGGAGTTCTTTATTTTCTAATTTATTTTCAACATCGTTAAGGTCAATGTTTAATATGTTATAACCTATTACTTCATCATAATTATATAACGTTACTATATTATTCTTAGTTTCTGTGTTGGTTACTTCTTTATTATTTATTGCTAAACTAATACATCTAAATTTATTTAGATAATTTAAAAAGATTTTCATTTTAATATTTCCTTTCATTTGTTTGGAATAATCATAAATCAATTATATAATATAAAAAGATTTTTATTTAAAGGAGATATCATGAAAATTGCAATAATTGTTGATTCATCAAGTGGGATAAAGGATATGAGTCATTATAAAGATTTATACTTGGTTCCATTAATGATAACAAAAGAGGATGGAACTCAAATCGAAGATGATGAAAGTTTTTCAAATGAAGAGTTTTATAAATTAAATAAGGAGCAAGTTTTAAAAACTTCTCAATCGATTCCAGAAACAATGTTAAACAAATGAGATGAGTTATTAAAAGATTATGACAAAGTAATTTGTTTACTAATATCAAAAGGTTTATCAGGTCAATACAATACTTTTAAAATGTTTAGTAATGAAGAAGAATATAAGAATAAGGTATTCGTAGTAGATACCAATGGTGTGAGTATTCTAATAAAGAGACAAGTCAAATACATTTATAAATTAATGGATCATAAAAAAAGTATAGAAGAAATTATTAATAGTATTGAAAATATTAGCAGTAATTTATTAGGTTATATAATTCCTAAAAACTTATCTCAGTTAGTTAGAGGTGGTAGAATAAGTAAAGCAGCAGCAGGATTAGCAAGAATTCTTAGAATAACTCCAATATTAAAATATGATGGAACTATTGATAAGGAAGGCAAAACTAGAACTTTTAAAAAAGCTGTATCAAATGCACTTGATCTAATAAAGAAGAATAATCAAAACAATTTAGAACTAGATATAGCTTGTTCTAAAAGTGATGAAGAAACAATCAACTTAGTTAAAAAAGTTGTAGAAGAAAAAGGATTTAAAGTTGGAATCTGAGAAAACATACCAAATGTTGTAACTTGTCACACAGGAGAAGAAACATTTGCATTTATTCCAAATTTATACTAGGGGAAAATATATGAAAATAGCAATAGTAATTGATTCATCAACAGGAATTAAAAACACTTCCGATTACAAGGACTTGTATTTAGCTCCTTTAATGATAACAAAAGAAAATGGTGAGCAAATTGCTGACGATGAAAAGTTTACTCAAGAAGAGTTTTATAAATTATATGATGCAGAAATGCTAAAAACATCACAAACGGTACCTGGTGATATGATGAAACTTTGAGATGAGTTATTAAAAGATTATGACCAGGTACTATGTTTACTATTGTCAAAAGGTTTATCAGGACAATATTCTACTTGTAAAATGCTAGCAAAAAGTGATGAATATATCGGAAAGGTTTATGTTGCCGATACAAATGGAGTCAGTATAGTTCTAAAAAGACAGCTTCTAAAAGCCCTAAATTTAGTTAACGAAGGTAAAAATGCTAGTGATATATTGGAAGTTATTGAACAAGAAAATCAAAACTTTAATGTATATATAATTCCAAAAAAATTAGACCAATTGGTTAGAGGTGGTAGAATAAGTAAAGCAGCTGCTGGATTAGCGAAGTTGCTAAAAATAACACCTATATTAAAATATGATGGAACTATTGATAAAGAATCAAAAACAAGAACATTTAGAAAAGCAATAGATAATGCGATTGATTTATTAAAAAAACATCATCCAGACGTTCATGAAATAGACGTTGCTTACTCAAGGTGTGGCGATGATACATTAAAAATGGTAAAAGATAGTATTATAAAAAATAATTATAAAATAGGTTTATTTGACGAAATCCCAAATACAATTACATGCCATACAGGTGAAGAAACTTTTGCAATTGGTGTTTGAAAGAAAGTAAAGAAAGGCGATTAATATGAAAATAGGTATTTTACTAGATAGTTCTGCTGGTTTTAAAGTTGGTGAACTTAACTCTAAAATTATTGAAGTTTTACCACTTCACTTAATTATTAATGATGAAAATGACTTCTTAGAAACTGAAGAGTCAATAATAAAAAATAATCTATCAGAAGAAGTTAAATCTGATAAAAGAAAATCAACTTCTCAGGCTTCGCCAGGAGAATTAATGGTGAAGTATGATGAAATGTTAAAGAAATATGAGCATATTATTCATCTATCAATTCCAGAGAATTTATCAAGTATGATGCAAACTGCATTCTTAGTAACTGCAGACCAACCATATAAAGGTAAAGTGACAGTTATTAAACACAGCATGGCTGCAAACGCACTGAAATACTTAGCCTTAAAGTACGAACAAATGATTAATAAAGGAATTACTGATTTAGAACTATTTCAAAAAGAAGCCGATACTTGAGAAAAGGAAACATTTCTTGCATTAATTCCAAGTAATTTACAAACTCTTGCACGAGGTGGACGTGCAAAAATGGTAATACTAAAGTTTTTAAAAATTGTGAAAGCAAAAGTATCAATTCAATGAGGTAAAAAACCAAAAAAAATAGGAATTAGTAGAACTTATGGGTCATTATTTGATAAAACAATGTCAGTTATTATTAAAGAAATGGACAAAGATTTTAAACTTTTCTTATTATTAAGAGAGAAAGAAGTGAATAGTAAACTTATTAGTACAGTTCATAGTTATTTAGAAGATAATAAAATAAACTATAAGTTTGAAACATTGTCATTGGTATTTCCATGACACGCAGGATCAGATACTATTGCTTTAATAGCTATTAAGAAAGACTTATTACCAGACGTTGCATTTGAAGAATAAAAAAACATTGTTTAATTATAAACAATGTTTTTTTTCTTAATTGGCAGGGGTAGCAGGACTTGAACCCACGACACTCGGATTTGGAGTCCGATGTTCTACCAACTGAACTATACCCCTAATTAAAAACACCCGATTGGGTGTTATTGCTTTTCTTAATTGGCAGGGGTAGCAGGACTTGAACCCACGACACTCGGATTTGAAGTCCGATGTTCTACCAACTGAACTATACCCCTATGACACCAAAATATTATATCATTTTGGTGCTTTTATAATTCTATTTTTTTAAAATTTTACAACTTTCGCAAATAATGTGTAATTCTATTTTTGAATGTACTAGTAACATATCTTTATTTTTTAAATAACTCTCAAAAAATAACTGCGAAGTTTTATTAAAATCCTCATCCTCAAGGTCAATGATTTTTCCGCATTCATCACAGCAAATATGCACTAACTGAGGTGATATAACCTCATACATAATTTGTTTCCCATCAATTGAGTTTGAAAACAATAAGTGTAATTCTAAGAATAAATCTACATTATTATATATAGACATTACATTTACTGTTCCTAAATCACCTTGTACAAACTCAATTAACTCTGGAATTGTTAAATGCTTTTTAGTAGTAATGGCTTTTAACATGGATAATCTTACATCAGTAAGCTTTATTTTTTTAGATTTAAATAAACTAATGTACTTTTCAAACTTATCATTATTCATTTTTCAACTTTTCAATCACATTAAGCACATCGTTAATGTTTTTCAATGAAACAAGATCATCATCCGGAATGGCTATATCTAATTTATTTTCAAGACTAATAATCATGTCCATTAAATCCAATGAATCGATTTCCATACTTTTAAAAGTCGTATCTTTTGAGATACTTCCTTTTGCGCCTTTTTTGACTAAGGCATTTTTTATTTCTTCATAATAATTCATATAATCACCTTAAATAATTATATATTATTTAGACTAAATAACCAATTATAATTTTTATAATTTGTCTTATATAATACATTAATATTTTTTGTTGATATTAAAGAGTCAATGGAGAATGTAATTTCAGGATTTTTATTTGATGGTCCAAGTTTATTGAACTCAACCAAAAAGAAGAACTTAAAATTATCATACACAAAACTATAATCATTATTATCTCTTTTTAATAAATATATATTTTGTGAAGTATTAAATGAAATAACTAAATCATCTTTTTTAAAATCTTTTTTATCACTAGGTTTTTTATCAGGGCTGGTTACATCTGGTATTGATTGAATTTGTTTTTTATTATTAACTACTAAAAAAAATACAAGTGTAGTAAAGATAGTTATTATGAAGGTAAATATCAAAGTAACAAATGTTATCCTAAGCAATTTTTTCTTGGTTTTCATTGATGTAGTTAATACCTCCTTCCAAATCTTTATTTATGTATTTATTAAATAACTCATAGTTAATTGATACCTTATAATTAATTTTATATTTCTCACTATTATCTAATTTACTATTAACTTTTGGATAATTATTATTTGTATCAATATTGTAACTTAAATCTATTATTAAACCACCTTTATTTATTGTTTTAGAAAACATCAAAGTACCACCAAATATTGGATTAAATAATATTCCTTCTTCACATCTTAGACCTTCACATAGTCCAACAGCGTTAGATGGATACTTAAATTGAGTTTTATTGTTAACTCCAATTCTTGTAACACCATCTTTCTCGTTGATGGTATCTTCTATTTTTTTTAATGAATAGTATTTTGAATAATCTAAATTAGATAATAATTCTGAAGTCACTTTAATATTATGACTAGTATTTATATCATTAACAAATGCATCAATATATCTATTAATATAGTTTGTTATAATATAACTATAGGCCTCAAAATTATATTTATTATAGCCGCTAATGAATGTATAGTCCCTGTCAATAAATTTAATATCCTTTCTATGTTCTTTCAATGTAACATCTTGTGATACTAATTCCAAAAATGTGCTAGTATATTTTTCATTTACAAAAGGTATGAAGCAAACCAACACTGTTACTTTATTGAAAATTCTGACTTTTTTTGTTAAATTATCAACTTCCTCATACTTTACATAATTTTTTAAATCTACCTTAATCTTTCCTACATTGCTTTTTGGAGTATTTAAATCTCAAAAAAAGTATTTAATCTCAAATGAGATATCAATACTGTCTCTATCTTTTATTAAGTCAACTGGAATATTAATCTCAAAGAAATTATTTGCACCATTTGCTACAATATATTCAGGTTTAAACAAAAATAATCTATGAACCGCAAAATTATGTGCCTTAAATGTTTTACCACCCTCTGGATTTTCAAGTTCAACTAGACCGCTATTTGTACCTAAGTATAGTTTAAACTCACAATTTAATACATCTTTATAAAATAAATTACTTCCTGAGTGCATTAAATCATTAAGATATTCATATGAGTAATTAGGTCGGAGGAATAATTTATAAAAATTCTTACCGTTAAGCTCCATTATTTCATTTATGAATACTATATCAAATCCTAACTCTTTATTATCATTAGTAGTTTGGGATAAACTTTGTTTTACATCATTTTCTTTCTCCCTTAACTCTTGATTATTAATATTTAATGAAAATATAATCATCACCCTTTTAATATATCGACAAAAAAAACTTATTTTTTCAATAAGTTTTTATTTTCTTTTAATGGGGCGTACAAAGGGAATTGAACCCTCGAGTGCCGGAACCACAATCCGGTGCGTTAACCACTTCGCCATGTACGCCATATGTAAATAAGACTTTAATATTATACTAAAAATTTTTTTATTAGCAATAGGTATATTAAATTTCTTATTTATTAAGATACTGTTAACATTTCAGGTTTCTCTAAAATTTGTTTTACTCTAGCCATAAATCTACCAGCCTCAGCTGCATCAATAATTCTTTGATCCACTGTTAAGCTCATATTCATAATAGCTTTAATTGCAAGTTTTTCATTATCCACTACAACTGGTTTCTTAACTATTTTACCAACACCTATAACTGCTGCATTTGGGTAAAATATTGTTGGTGTTGCTTGTAAAGCACCTATGTTACCGTAATTTGCAATTGTAATAGTACTTCCTTCAGACTCATAATCATTTATGAATCCTTTTCTTAGTCTTTGTGTAATTTCTCTAATATCAATAGCAACCTCTTTGATAGTCATTTTTTCAACAAATTTAAGCACCGGAATTATTAATCCTTCACTAGTCTCTGTTGCTAAGCCAATATTGTGGTACTTCTTAATTACAAGTTCATTAGTTTCTGGATCATAACTTGAATTCAATTTTGGGTAATCTCTAAGCGCTATTGAGATAGTTTTAGCTATAAATGATATTGTTGTAAATTTTACTGTAGTTTGTGTTTGTCTTAGTACGTGTTTTAATTTCAGAATCGAACTCATATCAATATCAGTAGATATTGTTAAAGGTGGAATGTAACTCTGACTTAAAATCATTGATTTAACAGCATTATTTCTATTTTCGTTTACTTTAGTTCTTTCTACATAGTTGGTGTTTTTATTTGATGTTTCATAATTCAAATAACCAATAGTGTTATCTGGTTTTTCTTTTTCAAAGTTTACAACCTTTAGTTCTTCTTTTAATTTTTCTGCTTCTTCACGTAACTTTAATAACTCTTCTTCTTGTGATTTTTCATTTTTTATTTTATTAGTAAAATCTTTAATCTCATCTTTTATAACTGACTTTATATCATCGATATTAGTATCTTTTTTAGGATTTAAATTTTGCATCATGTTTTGCATTAGCATATATTGCATCATTTGACCAAACAAATCATTAGTTCCATTGAAGTTTGATTGTTGATTTAGCCTAGAAGTTGCATTATTCAGTTGATTTTGTTGTTCTAATGAACTTTTCAGTTCAGCTATTTCTTTTTGTAAATATGATATTGCTTTTGATGCAATCTTTTCATCAGCTTGCTTTTTGAACTCTTTACCTTGACGTTGTAATTCATTTTCCAGTTCATTTTGTTTATCAATGGTATTTGTAAACTGTTGTGTATTAACATTACTTTGTTGAGGTTGAGGTTGAGTTTGAGGTTGTTGTTGAGTTTGAGGTTGTTGTTGAGTTTGAGGTTGTTGTTGAGTTTGAGGTTGTTGTTGAGGTATATTTATATTTTGCTCAGACTGCACCATACCATCATATGAACTATATATACTTAAATTTTGATTATTGTTTTTAGGACTTCTTATGTCATTTGACTTTACATATTTATTATCAGGTAAATTATTTATAGTCACCTGTTGTTGTTCTCCTGATTGAATATAATTAAGTTCATCTCTATAAGCAGTATAAAGATTTGAAGCTCTTAATCATCCTTCAAATTCTTTATTACCATTTGGCGTATCCATATATCTTACATAATCAACTTTTCCAGTTACTGGATTTTGCATAGGTACTTGTCTAGTGAATTCAGTTGGGAGACCAATGTCTTTAATAGCTTTTGAAAACTGCATTCTATCCTCATTTAATCCTTGTTCTACAGCTTGTCTTCTCATATTTATTATATTGCGTTCATCTCTATCTTTTATTAAGTTTCATCTTTTTCTGTTATCATAAAGACTTGATAATTTAGATTCAGCATAAGTTTTTTGTTCTTTATTATTAAATTCACCTATTAATTGAGATTGATCTTTTTGAGGCATAATAGTCCCTCCATACTTTGATAATGAGTTTGCGTCAATAACCATTGGTTCTTTATCATCAACATAACCACCATATGAAACTCCAAAGTCTCCATCTTCAGATGCTCTCTGTCTTAAAAAGACCTCATCATTTTTGACACTCATTGTATTATTATACTTTTGTTGATTTTGATCTATTTGTTCAACTACTTTTTTTTGGCTATCAATTATTGCGTTTTCTTTTGTCGCAACAATATCACGTTCCAATACAGAAGTATCTCCATTAGCAGCATTAAGTTTTTCAATTCTTGACTTAATAATATTTCTCATAATTAAAGGTCTGCCTTTTTCATCTAATTTGGACATCGCATTTAATTGATTTGTATTATCTTCAACTTCTTTATAATCATTTTCTTCTAACAATTTTTCCTTACGTGCTTGAATTATTTGTCTAAACTTACTCACACCAGTTAGGTCATCTTTTGCAAATAAGTTATTATTACTACTTTGATTTGAACCAACAAGAAGATCATTATTAGATATTTTTAATAACTCCTCTTTTGGTAAATCACCCATTAATTTGTTTTGAGGAGCATTTTTTATAGAATTTCTAATATTTTCTCTCATTTGGGCAAATCTATCTTTGTTGTTTGCCGGAGTTGCCATATTTTGTATATCCTTTTCTTCAATCTGTTTCATTTTCTCAGGAGTATCTTTAATATCTTCTGATGTAGTCGAAAATGGAGTAATTGCTTGGTTATACCTATTGTACATTACTGCACCGGAGAAGGAATCTGCATCCGATTCTGCATCTTGTAACTTTGATTCTGCAACTTCAGGTATAACTAATTCACTATTGTCTTCGCCATTTTTACTAATTTTAGTTCTAACCTTCTGGATTTCTTTCTCACCAATTGCAATATTTGCAAGAATACTTCCATTTTTAATTGGACTACCTAATTTAATAGTTTTAGTTATCAAACCATTATAATTAGATTTAATTTTTACTTCACTTCCATCTTCTAATTTAATAAGAGCAAAGTCATCACCAAAACCAATGTGATTACCTTGAAATAATCATTCCTTTAAAACTCCTTTAAGTGGTAGATTTCGTGCTCTTAGATGAACCATTTTCGCACCCCTCGATTACTTTTATAGGCACAATAAAAATATAAAAAATAAAGGTTAAGTCTTACCTCTATCACTAATCATTTATAGACCTTGTTAATATTATACCTTTTTTTACAAGTTTTTTAAACCTCTCAGCCTCTCTTAAATTTTCTTTTATAAATCCTCTATCTTTGTAACTAACATTTTGTAACAGTGATTTTACATACTTTTTATACTCAATCTTATCTTGATTTAATTTCTTTTTGTAATTAACTAAAAGTTCCTTTTCAAGATTTATCAAAGTTATATTCTTTTGAATCAAAATATTTTTTTCTTCTTTTGGTAATCCGCTTATAAATTTTTTAAACATCATTGTTTTAGTTTTGTTTGTAAAAATCATTATTCTTAAATCGTTTAACACTTGTTTTCTTTGTTGTTTTCGTTTAGCGATTCTAATACTGTGTTCTTTTTTTGTTATTAAATTTCCATTTATATCATGCCAATTATAAAACTTTATATTATTAATTTTTAAATATAGGAATTGAAGAGCTACCACAAGTGCAGCTACACAAAAAATACCTGCTGAGAAATAAAATATTATTAACCATAATGGCTGATTAAGATTAGAACTATAAGTTTCTCCGTTTGCAGATAAACTATATCTATTTAAATTTAAAAATCAGTATGGGTATCACATTTGTTGGTCATATTTAATTGATTTGTCTATTACACCATTCTGATCTGTTCAAAGATTATTTCAAATTCAATTATTATTATCACTATAAATATTATTAAAAAACTCAGGAGAGTACATTCTAAACCTTAACTTCCCTCTGATTAAAATAAATAATAAATATAACATTGGGTATGCACAGGTAATTGGGAAATTAAATTTTAGATGTTTTTTATTAGAAAAATATATATCTCCACAAGATATAACAAAATAATAAATCATAATAATCGGTATTATCAAATGTAAAATAACTGTGGATATTCAATTTGGAATAGTTGTTGAGCTTTGTTCTGATGATCCAACTATACCCACTCAAAAAACAATCATTGTTAGAGTAATATATACCGTTACAGCTAACTCTGCTCCAAAGTTCAATCTTGTATTATAAATTTGTTTTATTAAAATTGCTATCACTAGATAACAAACCACTATGTAATTTGATTGTGTAGTGAAGTAAGAAAAGTAAATGTCCATTCTTTCGTATGCTGGAATCCCATAAAAATTTTTATTTGGGTCATACATTTGTAATAATGCATCAAAGATTAAAAAAATTATTAAAGATATTAATATAATTAATTTTATAGAGAATTCTAAATTTTTATTACTTATTTTCATAAATTATTACCCATAATGTTAAGACTTTATTTTGTGTTCTTATAAAATTCTATTTCTTTTATTATTGATGAGGATAGTTTTCTTTGTTCCATATCTGAAACAATAAGAATTGTTTCAATATCAGTATTCAATGTTCTATTAGCATCAATATATTCAATTTCATTTTTAAAAGTTTCTAAGTCTCTTACCCCTCTTATTATAAAGTTTGCACTAATTTGTTTAGCAAAATCAATAGTTAATAGCTTATCGTTAATAACAATCTCAAAATTGCTAAGCTCTTTAGTCATTTGTTTAATTTTAGCAACTCTTGACTCTAAGTCAGGACTTTTATTTTTATTTATATTTTTTGTAATTACAATGTAAACAAAATCAAACAACTTTAATGCTTTAGTTAGTACATTTAAATGACCATTATGAAAAGGGTCAAAACTCCCTGGATATATTGCTGTTTTTTTTACATTATTTATCATGTTTTTATTTTATATTTTTTTTTAAAAAAAAACATAATTATGGTAATATTTTTGAAAAAGGGGTTTATATGAAAGTTTTATTTATTGATGTAGGTAATACGACTGTTGATTTTAGAACATACAATAATGAAATATTTAAGAAACTTATTAGACCTTTAACAAATGATGAGTATTATAAAAATTTGCATAACCTTGATGAATACTTTATAAAAGAGAGTGTTGATTTTAATAAAATCATCTTTTCTTCTGTTGTTCCAGAATGAACAGGAATAATAATAGATTTATGTAAGTTAAGAAACATTGATTACATTGATATAAAGTATAGTGCTCCTCATAATTATAAAAATTTTAAAGTAGATAAATTTGAAGTATTAGGATCAGATTTTATTGCAAATTATTATGCTACAACTAAAAAGTATAATTTCCAAGATTGTATTGTAATATCAATGGGAACAGCAACTACAATATCATTAATTCAAAATAATATATTTTTAGGAACTGTTATTGCTCCAGGTTTAAAAACGTCACTTGACGGACTAATAAGTAAAGCTGCTTTACTAAAAAATTTTGAATACGAAAAATCTAATTTACTTATTGGAACAAATACAATTGATGCAATATCTATTGGTGTTTATAATATGCATTATATTATGATAAAAAACTATATAAAAACTTTAATGAAAAATTACGATATTAATAATGTAATTATTACTGGAGGTTATTCTCAAAATTTTGAAAAAGATATAGTCGAAGATAATTTTATTTATGATGAGGAACTAATTTTTAAAGGATTATTAAACTTTATATAAAAAAATCCATTATTAAATAATGGATTTTAACTTTGCTTATTCAATTATTCTTTAATAGCTTCTTCAGCAGTTTTAAATGTTTCTTTAATTGTATTTGCTGATTTCACTAATTTTTCTAATTCATCTTTTGATAATTCTCAATCAAGGATATTAGTAATTCCATTAGTTCCTAATGAACAAGGTACACTTACATAAGTGTCAGTAATTCCATATTGTCCTTCTAAATAAGCCCCTACCATAAGCATCTTATTTTCGTTTTTAAGTATTGATTTAACAATTCTACACAAACAAGCACCTATCCCATAGAATGTTGCACGTTTTTTTTCAATAATTTTATATGCCATATGAACTGCATCATCTTTTAATTTATCAAGTTCTTCTTGAGTAATTTTTTTCTCATCAATATATTGTTTCATTGATTTACCCATAATAGTTGCCTTACTTCATAATGCAACTGATGAATCACCATGTTCCCCAGCTAGTACAGTGTTTACTTCTTTAGTATTTACATCAAATTTTTCTGAAATTAATCTTTTTAATCTTGATGAATCTAAAGTTGTTCCTGATGATATTACTGAACGTGATGGGAATCCTGTAACTACTCTATATACATTTGTCAAAACATCAACTGGATTGGAAGCTATTACTGTAACTCCATTAAATCCAGATTTTTTTACTTCTAATGCAATGCTTTTCATAATTTTTGCATTATCTGCAACCATTTCTAATCTAGTTTCTCCTGGTTTTTGAGGTCTACCTGCTGTAATAACAATAACATCAGCATCTTTACAATCTTTATAATCACCAGCTTTTACACTGTGGAAATAATGTGGTACAACTGCTTGAGTATCGTGTAAATCAAGTTCATTACCTTCTGCTAAATCCTTGAAAACATCTATCAATACGTAATCTTCTGCAACACCTTGGTTAATTGCACAATATATAAAACTGGTTCCAACTGCTCCGCAACCAATCAATACTATTTTTTTACTTTTTATCATATAATTGAATCTCCTTTTTGTTATTATATACCTATTCAAATAAATGTATATAAAAAATGCCTTAATTGGCATTTAAACATTAATATTATTAATTTAATTAATAAATTTATATTAATATTACTAACGTTTTGAAAATTGTGGTGCACGACGTGCTCCATAAAGTCCATATTTTTTACGTTCTTTAACACGTGCATCTCTTGTTAGTAACCCTTTTGATCTTAAATCAGCTTTGTAATCTTTACTTGCTTCTAATAAAGCTCTTGAAATACCCAATCTAGCAGCACCTGCTTGACCTGTGAATCCTCCGCCTTTTACTTTTACAGTAATCATAAAGTCTTCTTTAGTTCCTGTTGCAACAAGTGGTTGTTCCATATCTTGTACAAGTGTTGGATATGGAAAAAATTCAAGTGCAGGTTTTCCATTAACAATTATTCCAGCATTACCTGGAGTAAGTACAACTTGAGCTACTGAAGATTTTCTTCTCCCTGTACCTCTATAATTAATTGTTGTTTTCTTAGTTGTAGCCATTAATTGTTAACTCCTTTTTTTGTTTCAATTACAAGTACTTCTGGTTGTTGAGCTTCGTGAGGGTGTTTTGATCCAGCATAGACATGCAATGCACGATATTGATTAGATCCTTGAACTGTTTTAGGTAACATTAGTCTTACAGCTCTTTCCACAATTCTTTCAGGGAAAAGCTTTCTTTGAGTTTGAACATTTCTTACTTTTAGTCCACCTGGGTGGAATGAGTGAAAATAATAATTCTTATCACTTTCTTTTTTTCCTGATAAAATAACTTTCTCAGCGTTAATAACAATAACATGATCTCCATTATTAATATGTGGTGTAAAACTTGGTTTATGTTTACCTCTTAAAATTTTTGCAATTTGAGTTGATAAACGTCCTAATGTTTGTTCACTAGCATCTACTACATATCATTTTTTGGCAATGTCAGCTGTTTTAATAAGTGTAGTTTGTTTCATGCGCTTTTTCTCCTTCGCTTCCGGGGCTTGTGAGTAAGCATATATATTATATATTATTTAAATATAAAGTTTCAATCTCTTATAAAAAATATTTAAAATAAAAAAATCGCATAAGCGATTTGTATTCCTTAATGGTCGGAACAAGTGGACTTGAACCACCGACCTCACCCTTATCAGGGGTGCGCTCTAACCAGCTGAGCTATGCTCCGATTTCTTTTTACAAATGAAAACAATAAGATTATAATCAAAAAAAATAAAAGTATCAACTATTTTTAACATATTTAGTATAATTTTTATTAAACTATGCTGTAACCTTTTTCCGGACACATTTATTTTATAACTTTATTCTCTTTTCGTTATAAAATTCTTAGTATAAATTAAAATTATATATATATTCTTCAATTGATTTATATTTTTTATTCTCTATTATAGCTTCTCTTTTTAATACGCTTCAAAAGCCTTCTATATAACCATTATCAGTTGATCTACCAACTCTAGACATGCTTATATTTAAGTCAAAATTCATTAGTATTAATTTATATGTATAGGATTTAAACTCTGAACTATTATCAGAGTGAATAACGCTATTTGGTTTAAAAACTCCAAACTCATCAACCATTTTTAAAAATGATTCAACAACAAGTGATATACCTTTTGATGTCTTTGTAATTAATCCATAAATTTTTTTCTGCTTAATATTATAAAAACCACAAGTGTAAAGTCTTGATTTATTAATGACTTTTTCTGATATGTCATCACTAAAAACATCTCCATATTTTTTCA
Organism: Spiroplasma corruscae; assembly: GCF_002237575.1. Classification (NCBI taxonomy): domain Bacteria; kingdom Bacillati; phylum Mycoplasmatota; class Mollicutes; order Entomoplasmatales; family Spiroplasmataceae; genus Spiroplasma; species Spiroplasma corruscae. Next base: position 148,884 of record NZ_CP022535.1, on the reverse strand, counting down.
AATCTGCGTTTGTTTTTATTAATCTCTCATATTTACCAACTTTTTCTATGTGATTTGTTGTTTTCTTTGGAGTTTTGTAATTATTTACTTTAAAATTTAAAATATCATATATCTTCTTATTTTTTATGAGAGCATATATTGTTTAAATCAATCGCTAATCTTCTTGAACCATATGTTTTCCCAGAATCAATAAAACTTTTTTCAATATTTGATAGTAATTCATAATCTATATGTTTAAACTTTGGTTTTTTATTTTTAATTCAATCATAATAAGTTAATTTACCTAGTTTTATTATTTTGCAAAGTTTTCTTATTGTTATTTCATTGTTCAAAATTTTTTATTGTATGCAACAGTGCATTCATATATGCAAAGTTGTCACTTATTTACTTTTTTTTATTTATTAACCTTCTTAAATCCGAATACATTTAATCTCTTAATTCTTGATCTTTAAGTTGTTTTTTTTAACTGTTTATTTTCTTTTTGTAAGCTTTTAAGCTTTTCTTCTAAATGTGTTTTTGAATTATCAAAAGCTTATTCTCCAAATAAATTTTAGTTTTTAACTCAATTTCTTAAACTAATTGATGATAGTTTATAACTTTTTGAGAAATTTTCGTATTTAAATTACTTTCTAAAAATAATTTACATATTTTTATTTTTTCTTCTTTAGTGTATCTTTTCATAAAAAAACCTCTTTCCTTATAATTTTATAATCTTATTTAGATTAATTTTAAATTATCTCCAGAAAAAGGTTACACTACACTCATTTTTAATACTTTCCATCAATATGCTATTAAGTCTTTCGTTTCTTTTTTTATTGTTTACAAATTAATATTGCTAAATTATTGTCGATTAATATAAATTAATTATTTTTTTATATAATTAAATGTAAGTTCAGCAAAATTTTTAAAATCTGATTTTTCTGCTGGAATAAGTTTTGCTGATTTTGTAGTTAAATTTTCTAAATTTAGATAGTCAATATTTTTAGTGTATTGATTAGCATTACCATTATTTTTGTCAATAGCTTCTAAAATATCTTTTTTTGTTGGTAATTCATTTATTCCCTCAATATCTCCAAGTTCTTTGTTTTCTATGTTATTTAAATCATGGAAATAATCATTGGCAACATCATTATTATAAGTATTTCAACATGAAATAGTTTGTGAACTTGTTACAGTAGTTATGAAGCAAAACCCTAATATGCTTAATATTTTTCTCATTTTATTTACCTCATTCTAATTATAATATAAAAATAAGTTTAAAAGTGTTTTTTATAATCTTATTTAGATTAATTTTAAATTATGTTGGAAAAAGGTTACACTACAAATTTTTATTAAACAAACATAATAATTACTTATTAATATAATTATATCTTTTAAGGTACAAAAAAACATACTTTGAAAGTATGTTCAATAAAATTAGTAATTATATAAACGCATACGCTATAAAATATGCAATAAATACAACATCTAATAATCATACCAATATTGGTACTTTTTTACCTTGTTTAGTTGCTATACATCCAGCTGTATAAGCAAGCATACCAACTGCAATTCCATTTGCAATAGAATAAGTTGTTATCATGAATATAATAGAGAAAAATGCACCTAAACCAATTTCAGGTTTCTTCCACTCTATATCAGTAATTGATTTAATCATAATTGTTCCAATAAAAACGGTTGCAGCTCCACTAATGCATCCAGGAATCATTTTAAATAATGGAAATAACACAAGACTTAGTAAAAATAATAAAGATGTTATTATAGTTGAAAAACCTGTTCTAGAACCTTGAGAAATTCCTACACAACTTTCAACATATGCTGACATATGACTAACACCAAGTGCTGAACCAACAATTGTTGAACTAGCGTCTATAATTAGAGAGCTATTTGACAAATCATCATTTCTTTCTGTAATTTTATTTGTTTCAATATTTATAGTTTTTAAAGTACCAGTAGCATCAAAAAAGTTCAATATTACAAATATGAATACAGATACATACATAACTGGCTTATTTCAAATATTAACATTTCCAATTTCAGAATATGAGTTTTTTATATTATATCAAAATCCTGAAAAATCACTATAATGTCATCCATCTCACTTAGATACTCCAAATGCAGTACTTACAGCTATGTCGTCTACTGTATTAGCTAATATAATTGCAAAAATAAAGCCAACTAACATCATTATTGCGACTGGTGCAATAAATTTTTTAAAAAATAGTATTATTGATCCAAATAAAATAATCATACCTACGATTATCCCAATATAATTCTCTTTAAACTTGGATAAAGATGCTATTGGTATTCCATCTTTCGTTGCGAATCATCCAATGTTAGTAAGACCAACATAAGCTATAAAAAATCCAATTCCAACACCAAATGCTAAATGCATTGAATGTGGAATACATTTTATCAATAATGAACGTAGTTTAGTTATTGATATAACAGTAAATAATATTGAAGATATCATTGTAGCAATCAATGCTCCTTCATAACCAATGTTACCACTATTTGCAATATTAAATGTAAACATAGCATTTAGACCCATACTTGGAGCAACACCAACTGGTAAATTAGCAAATAATCCCATTAACAATGTACATATAAATGATGATATTGCTGTTGCAACGAATACTCCACCATAACTCATTTTATCTCCGTTAATACCATCTGCACCACTTAATATTGTTGGTTCTACTGATAATATATAAACCATTGCTAGGAAAGTGCTTAGCCCTCCTATTATTTCTTTTTTAAAAGTTGCTTTCAAAGAATCAAACTTAAAATACCTCGGAATAAAGCTTCTTTTGCTATTATTAACAATTTCATCTTTTGTTCTTTCGATATTGAAGTCATCATTTTTCTTTAATTTCTTCATTCTACCTCCAAAGAAAATAAACTTAGCATTAAAATATGCTAAGTCTTTTATATTGTAATTAATAGAAGTTTTAATTAATATTCTAGAGTGCTTATAGTGTTGAATAGGTCCAACGTAGAAACACTTACCCTTTATGTAAGCATATAAAAGCAACTACTAACTACTAACTTATTATAATATATTTATTTTGAATTTACTTTAAAACTTGCTAATTTAAAAAAGCAAAAGGTTTATAATAATTGTTATAGGAGGTTAATATGGAAAATAACTCTTTTAAAACTAAAGATAACTTGGCAAAGCACCTATTTACCGCATTGAAAAGACGATGAATACTTTCAAGTATTTTGTTTACATTAACATTAATAATGGCAGTAACGCTTGTCGCAAATATTGAAGCTATTAAATATATTACTTCATTGCTAGTGGCTAAAAGTGTTTTAGATTCAACAGATGATCCTGATAAATTATTAGATATATTAAAAAAACAAATTGACCCAAAGGATTGGTCGTTAATAGAAGGTTATTTAAAGGACTTTATTGCTAATAAACTTGATAAAAAACAATTAGTTAACGATATGATTCATGGATTTTTTTATGATTATGTTGAATATGATGGTAGCGAAGTTATTGTTATTATCGCTGGTTTAAATAACCTGAGGTTATCGTTATTTGATTTAGCATTTTTTATGATTGGGGATATTTTAGTAGTTGTAGCTATATCTTATGCTTCATTTATTATCTCATCATACATTAGCGAATCATACGAGACCTACTTAAAAAGAGAACTTATGAATAGATTAATTGACCAAGACATAAATTTTTTCAACAAAAATAAGGTTGGTCAAATAGCAAATGTGCTAGTCAAAGATATTCATATGATAAGCAAGAACGTAAAAGAAGGACCTTTTATATATTCATTATCAGTATCTTCTATTCTTCTTTGCGCAATAGAGATGTTTATACTAAACTGAAAACTTGCCCTTTCGGTATTTGGTTTGTTATTTATATGTGGGGTACTTGTAGTAATATTTGCATTCGCAACAAATATATTTACAAAAAGAATTGAAGGTTTTGCTAAGGATATTGATCATAAAACAAGTGAAAAAATATATAGTATTAGGCTTATCAAATCATCAGGTTCATTCGATATGGAGAAAGAACATTATAAAAAAGATACAAAAAAAGTAGAGAAAAAAAATAAATCAAAAAGCTATTTATCTGAAATTCCTTCAACAATTATTTTAGGAGGTATAGGTTCTTTTGCAATGGCTTCTGTTATCTTTGGTGTATTTTTATTTTATGATAACTCACAAACCTTGATTAGTATAATATCAGCATTTACAACAGGTGTTGTTGTTATGACATTACCATTATTACAATTAAGACAGGTAATATATGATGTACCATCATGTAAAATAGCTGCAGATAATATTAGTTTTATACTTGAACAGGATATTGAAATAAATAAACACGAACCACAATTATTTGAAGAACAATTTAAAGTTGCTAAATTAAAAAAAATTGGATTCTCTTACCCAGAAAGTGAGAAAGTTTTGTTTAAAAACTTAGATATTTCATTTGAAAAAGGAAAAAGGTACGCCTTTGTAGGACCTACAGGAAGTGGAAAATCTACAATCGCAAAATTAATGTTAAGATTCTATGACCCAACAATGGGAGAAATTATAATTAATGAAAAGTATAATCTTAAGAGTTTAAATCTAAAGTCTTGATTAGATAAGGTAGGTTATGTTGATCAGGAACCACAAATATTAAGCGGCACTATATTGAATAATGTAAAATATGGACTTGAAAACATCTCAAAAGAACAAGTGATAGATGCTTGTAAAAAGGCGAAACTTCACTCTTTAATTGAAAGTTGACCTGATGGTTATGACACAATTTTATTTGAAAGAGGAAGTCAATTATCAGGAGGACAAAAACAAAGATTAGTTATTGCTAGACTAATATTAAAAGATCCAGAAATTTTAATACTTGATGAAGCAACTAGTGCATTAGATAATATAGTAGAAAGAGAAATTCAAACTGAGCTTGAGAAACTAATGGTTAATAGAACTACTATTTCGATTGCTCATAGACTATCAACAATTAAAAACTTTGATGTGATATATGTTATTGAGCCTGGTGTTGGAATCATTCAACAAGGGACATATGATGAGTTAATAAAAGTAGAAGGTCTATTTAAGTCTTTATATAATGCTAATGAACAAAATAAAAAAAGTAACGGTTAAATACAGTTACTTTTTTTGTTTCTATTTTTACAACTAATTGCATATAAACTCTTCTTATATATAAGAAATACTTTAATAAATAATTATTAATTAATTCTCTTAACTTATACTCAATTTTAAAAATGTAATAAAAGTAAAACTTAAACTTTGCAAATGATAAATACCTTTTTAAAATTATTTTTAATACTGTAACTAAGTTTAATAATATAAAAAACAAAGGTGATAGTACATATAAAGCATTTAGTAATGAATCATATAATTCTTTTGTATGGAGCATCTTTATGCTAAAACCATATTCAATTAATATTTTTTTACAAGAAATTATTATATTAAAAATAGTTACTAATATTGATAATAATGATATTATTAGAAAATATATTCCGAACGAATATAACAATTCATAATCATATGAATAAAAAAATGACAAATTTAATATAGCTGATATAATAACCAATCCTATAAACAGTTTGTTTTTTTGAAAGTATATTGTATTTGTAAGTATATCTCTTGTAGTTCTTCACATAATAATTTATTTTACACTAATTATTGTGAATTGCAAAATTAAGTTTTATTAATAAAAAAAAGCACTTTAAAGTGCAAAGATTCTTTTAATGGTGGTTTCGGACGGAATTGAACCGCCGACACGTTGAGCTTCAGTCAACTGCTCTACCAACTGAGCTACGAAACCAAATGGCGACCCCAACGGGACTCGAACCCGTGATCTCCTCCGTGACAGGGAGGCGCGATAACCAACTTCGCTATGGGGCCATAATGGTTGCGGGGGCAGGACTTGAACCTACGACCTTCGGGTTATGAGCCCGACGAGCTACCAACTGCTCCACCCCGCGATATGAAATAATGGCGGAAGATGAGGGATTCGAACCCCCGCTCGGGTTTCCCCGACTCTCGGTTTTCAAGACCGACCCCTTCAGCCAGACTTGGGTAATCTTCCAGAAATAAATTTCAATCACAGACCTATAGCGTGTATCTAGAGTCATATGTGGTGGACCTTATTGGACTCGAACCAATGACCATCCGGTTATGAGCCGGATGCTCTAACCAACTGAGCTAAAGGTCCAAAAAATATATATGGTAGCGGGGAAGAGACTTGAACTCTTGACCTCCCGGGTATGAGCCGAGCGCTCTAACCAGCTGAGCTACCCCGCCATATATGGTGGACCCGAACGGGATCGAACCGTCGACCCCCTGCGTGCAAGGCAGGTGCTCTCCCAGCTGAGCTACGGGCCCATATAAAAAATATAATGGTCGGGAAGACAGGATTCGAACCTGCGACCCTTCGGTCCCAAACCGAATGCTCTACCAAGCTGAGCCACTTCCCGATGATGTGAATATTACAATAAATAATATATACTATAATATTCGGTTTCTCTAATGGCGCGCCTTAAGGGACTCGAACCCCTAACCTTTTGATCCGTAGTCAAACGATCTATCCAATTGATCTAAAGGCGCATATAAAACAAAACCAAATTAATTATAATATAATATTATGATTTTTTTCAACTAATTTAAAATTGACAATTATTATTATAGCAATTTTTTTTTAATAATGAAACTTTTTTAAAACTTTTTTAAATATTATTAAATATATTTTTAAATTATCAATAACTTAGACAAACAAAAAGAACACTTTAGTGTTCTTGTCTTCTTAATGGAGGTACCAGTCGGAGTCGAACCGACGATCAGGGAGTTGCAGTCCCATGCCTTAGCCTCTTGGCTATGGTACCATTACAAAAATGATTATACAAAAATATAATCATTTATTAAATAAATTTTTAAATTTATTAATGTTTTGTAGATATTATTTGATTAAATTTATCTACTAAATAATTATCCATTTTTTCATCAAAACCAAATGGTTGAGCACCATCTACTTCTGGATGGAATCACTCACTTCAAGGATCTTCTCCTTCATTGGCAATTTGCTCATTGACATCACCCATAATTGTAGCAGCGGTTGCTTCTTCGGCTTGTCTCATTTGTATATCATATGTATACATAAAATTAATAAATTTATAAGTTAATTCTAAATTTCTGTTATCTTTACTAATAACTAGGTTGTCACTTCAAACATTAGTTCCCTCTTTAAAATTTCTTGGGTCTTTATTATCTCCAGGGTGTTCGTATTGTGGAGTACCAGAAAGTGTTGTATAAACTCAAGAGTTTTCTTCTTCAGATTCATCACTACCACTAGTATCAGTATCATTGTTTGAATCATCAGTTGGTGTAGTATCTTCGTCCTCAGCATCTTCTGACTCATAATCAGGAGCAGTTGCTCACAATAAATCTCCATTATAAATAACGGCTATGTCATAATTTTTAGCATGTACTGCATCCATTATATTATCTCCATATAAACCAACGTTATTGTAACTCAGTAGTTTTTGTACTTCATTTGCTGCAGCATCAATTCATTCTTGTTTTTGTGCCGATGATAGTTTTATAGAATCACCATTAGCATCAACTTGACCATATAATCTTTCAAATGCATACATGAATACATTTTTAGGGTCCTCATTTAATTTTAGGTCGAATCCTTCTTTGGCTGCATCTCATAGTATATCTCAAGATAGATTTTTAGTATTTAATTTTCATTCAAATGGATTATCACCTAATGATGACTTTTCATCTTTACTCTCTTTTATAAATAAATCGTGTTTATCCATAAATTCAATTAATTCTTGTCTTGGTTGTTGATCATCTGTCCCAATATTAAATGCCAATCTAACATCACCTCAGAATCAGTTTATTGAATAGTCAAATAAGCTTTGTACATCATTACCTGAACCAATTACAGTTTTTCTTAAAACTGTTACTAGATCTTTATCAATATCATATGGTTTTTCTACATTTTCTTGATTTTCAATTGAGTCAAATTGACAAACACCTTTAGGGACTATTCCTTCTATTCCATTCTCTCCAACAACTCCATTTGGTAGATTTATTGTTTTTATACAGTTATAATCTATTTTTTGCAATTTATCTTCTTCTGCAAGTTTCTTAACCATATACTCACTAGGAACCATCGCATCATAGTTAAATGTATATATTTTATTATATAAACTTTCGTTTGAATCATATTGCTGGTAGTTAATTCTAACTCCTTCTTTTTTTTCAAACTCTTCAATAACACCAGGGGCAATATAACTTCCTCAGTTTCCTATTACTAAATCATATACATTATTTAATGCATACGCGGTAGTAAGTAATGAAAAGGCGGCTAAAACCGATGTTGACATTAAAACTTTTTTTCAGTTTCTTTTTACCCATACATTGTTTTTTACATTAACTGTTTCAGAAATATTTGAAGGAAAGTACTTCTCTTTTTTATCTAATATTTTACTTAAAAGTTTTTCTAACTTAGTGTCATTATTTTGAATAAGTGAAGTATACTTGGCAATCTCTTTTTGAGTTAGATTATGTTTTTTATCTTTAAGATAAGAAACCATTTCTTTATTGCTAGAGTTTTTAATTAGACTTTTGTCTAAATTATGACCAAACGGTACAACTCTTTTTACTTTTCTTTTAAATATTTGTAACTCTTCATACTTATTAATAAGTTTTTGTTCTTGTTTTGTTTTTAAGTCACTTAGCTTATCAATAGTTTGTTTTAACTTGTACTTATTTTTACCTTCTTTTAAAATATTAATTTGCACTTCTAAATCTTTAATTTTGTTATTATATCAAGAAACTAATTTTTCATTCGGTTCTTTTTCATTTGATAAATCTGTTTTCAATATCTTAATATCATTTTGTAATTCAATTATATCTTGTTCAGATTTTAGTTTTCTTTCATTGATCAAATCTACTTTTGATTGATACTTTTGTATTTTTTTATCTAAACTACTTAATATCAAATCTAAGTTTTTAACTTTTTTCAAATTTGTTTTTTGTTTTAAAATAGCCTTTTTATTTTCTAATCTTTCAAGAATAGATAAGGCTCTTGAATCATCATTAATTTTTTCAACAAGAAGTTCTTTTTTTCATTCTAATTTACTTATTTTTGAGTCTAAACTTTTGTTACTTAATCTTTTATATTCCATTTGTAAAAACTTATATTTTAATCATAACAATGGATTAAGACTTAAAAATATTTTTGATTCAGTTTCAATACATTTTTTGTAATATATAATACGTTTTTCAATTGAGCTTATATCTTTTAATCTATAAGTACCTTTTTTAAGTTTTTGTTTATTTTCTTTAATGCTTTGTAAAGTAATCTGTATTGCATTTCATACTAATATGATAAATACAATAGTAACCACCAAAATAGTCCCAAATGCATTTATGTAAGGGGTTATTTTTTTAGCAGTGTATATGAAAGTTGAAACGTTTGTTTGATCACCACCAGTGAAATATGAAATAATAAAATCATCAAAACTCATCGCAAAACATATTGCAGTGGCAGTGATTATTGATGGTAATAATATTGGTAAAATAACTTTAAAGAAAGTTTGTTTAGAGCTTGCGCCAAGATCATTAGAAGCATCTACCAAGTTTTTATCAATTCTATTCATAAATGGTAAAACAGTTACTATAACATAAGGTATGTTAAATGATATATGTGCTGCAATCAAAGTTACTATACCAAACTTTATTCCAGCTAGAACAAATATTATCATTAAACTAACTGCGGTAATTACATCTGCATTTACTAATGGTATGTTTGCAATTCTTACTCATCTATTTGCAGTTTTTCTCTTTATTCTACTTAGTCCATAACAAGCCATAACACCAACAATAATTGATATTATTGTTGAAATCATCGCAACAAATAATGATACTGTAATTGATTTAATAAATGGTGAATAGTTAATTAAATATTCATATCATTTAAAACTAAAACCTGTAAAATCATCTACATTTTTACCATTATTAAATGATAAAAAGATCATTGTGGCAATTGGTATATAAATGAAAAGCATTATTATTAAGAAATAACAGGATTTGAAGAACTTTTTCATTTTTTAGACCCCCTTACTTCGAATTTGTTAGATATTAATTTCATAATACCCATTATTAACAATAATAAAACAGCTAAAACAACAGCTATAGTAGCTCCATAACCAAAGTCGGTACCTCTAAAAAAGTAATTTTCAATTATGTTAGTAATTAAATTTATTTTTCCATCACCCATGTATCTAACAACCAATAAAGATGTTGCAGCTTGAACTATTACTAATGTGAATCCTGCAAAAACTCCTGGTAATGATGCACGAAAAGTTGTGTGGAAGAATGCTTTAAGTTTACTTGCCTTTAAATCAAGTGCTGCATAGTAATATATGCTGTCTTGGTTTTCTAATCCATTATATATTGGAGCAATAGCAAAGGGTAAGAACATATATATCATTCCAATTACAATAGCAAAAGGTGTTCCAACTGAAGATACTGAGATTATCATAAAAACACTTCTCAAACCTAGTACTTTTAATATCATTGATATTCAAATTGGAAGTGTTGCTAATACTCACATATTTTTAGCTAATAGTTTGTTTTTTAATTGTGACATTATTAATGCGATTGGGTAAGCCATCATTACAGTTAGAATAGCTGCCACAAATGCATATAAAAGTGATAATCCTAAAACTATCATTATTGATTCTGTTGTTATTAGTTGTATGAAATTTCTTAAACTAAAAGAAAATTTTACACTATCTCCTGTTGGATCAACAATAGAAAAAATAATTATTCCGACTAATGGAAGTATAACCAATATACTCATAACAACAATAAATGGTAATAACACTGGTCAAACCTTTTTTTTCATAGATTGAACAATCTTAAAATTACCAATTTTATCTTTTAAACTTCTTTTTGTTGATTCAGGTTCTTTATTTGAATACTCCATTTCAATGTTTTCAATCTCATTAAGTTCATTTTCTAATTCCAGATTTTGATTTTTTATACTTGTATCATTGCTTGTTAAATTATTATTCATCTACTTCTTTTCACATAACGTGTAAGTCATCAGGTAATCATTTAACTGATACAGGTTTATCAAAGTCATGGAATTGAGTTGTGTGAGATTTATACATTCTATTTAAACATTTAATAGTAATCTCGTAATGTACTCCTTTAAAAATAATATTTTCTACTACTCCGTCAAAGTATCCTTTACCAGGTTCATCAATTAAAATGTCTTCTGGCCTAATTACTATATCTATGTTTTTTTGATGATCTCCGAATCCTTTATCTGTACATTCAAATTCCTTATCATCAAACTTTACTTTTAAGTCTTTTACAAATTCTCCATCTTCAATTATGTTTGAAGAACCTATAAATTTTGCCACTCATCTGTTTTCTGGTTCATTATATATTTGTTGAGGTGTTCCAATTTGTTGAATTGCACCATCATTAATTACAACAATTCTATCACTTAAAGTTAGAGCCTCTTCTTGATCATGAGTCACTAAAATAAAAGTAATTCCAACTTCTTCTTGTAAATCTTTTAATTCATCTTGCATTCTTTTCCTTAAATGAACATCTAGTGCTGACATTGGTTCATCTAGCAAAAGAATTCTTGGTTTTAAAATAAGAGCTCTTGCAATTGCTACCCTTTGTTTTTGACCACCACTTAATTCATGAACCCTTTTATTTTCAAGACCTTCTAAAGAGAACTTTTTTATATAATGAGAAACTTCTTTTGTAACAAGATCTTCTTTGGTCTTTTTAATTCTTAAACCATATGCGATATTGTCATAAACATCATAATGAGGGAATAGTGCGTAGTTTTGGAAGATTGTGTTAATTTGTCTTTTGTTACTTGGAATTGGTGTTAGATCTTTACCTTCAAAAAGGATTTGACCTGTTTCTTGTTTTTCACGACCTCCAATAATATTTAAAGTAGTAGACTTACCACAACCTGAAGGACCAAGTAAAGTAATAAACTCACCTTCTTTAACGTTAAAACTCACACCTTTTAAAACAACTTTACCATCGTAACTTTTAGTCAAATCACGAATTTCCAAAATATTTTTTTTGTCTTTCATAGTGTATCTCCTCTAATATTAAATTTTCTCGCGTAATTTTTATAATCATTACGCCATTAGGGAGAGCATTTCAGTTTCTAGTAATATTTCATGTCATTCGACACGAGTTATGACAACGTCAAATCATTCAGCGATTAAATATTGATTTATATTTATTACTTCTTTTAATTTCATTGCAATAACTCCCTTCAAATGACTTTTTTACTTGATTAATAATATACTAAAACTAAAAAATATACAATAATTTAATCTACAAAGTTTTGTGATTAATTTATTATATATTTTTATTTATGAAGTGAGCGACTCCATCTTCAGTATTTTTAAGGGTTTTATAACTTGCATTCTTAGCAACTTCTTCGTGTGCATTGCCCATGGCAACTCCATACTTACATCAACCTAGTAATTCTTTATCGTTATCCCCATCTCCAAAAAACATAATATTATCTTTACTTATATTTTCTAACTCAGCAATTTTTTTTACTGCGTATGCTTTATTGACTCCTTTAGGACTAATTTCTATTCTTTTTGACGCGTCACTATAGCTTCAGTCATAAATTCTAAACTTTCTTTCTCTTAATATTTTTTTTAATTTAGAAATTGATTTACTTTTGCCATTTGCTAATATTTTGAAAGCTATATTTTTTGTATCTTTTTTAAAGACCACAGATTTTCTATTAGCTATTTTATTAAGGAACATAGTGAAAAAACTTCTTTTAATTACATGAGCTGTTTTTTCTTGTTTATCATAACTCCAACAATTTAATTTTAGTTTTTTTGCTTCATTGTATATTCATTGGAATTCTTCTACAGTAAATACTTTTTCTTCAATTATATCAATACTTTTTTTTTCATTATATTTATATAAGCCAGCACCATTTAAACATATGACATAATCTTGATTTATATCAGATAAAATAGTTTCGGCTATTTTTTTTGTACGATAAAAATGTCTACCCGTAGCTAAACATATTTTAACATTCTTGCTTCTGGCCATTTGTAACGCTTCTAATGTTTTAGAAGTAACTTCATGTCCTTTCCCCAAAATTGTACCATCAATATCCATAACAATAAGTTTAATGTCTTTCATATACTATTTAATGAAATCTAATAAAACATCTCTCGACATAAACCCAGTATTTTGTTTTGCTAAGTTACCATCCTTGAATGATATTACAGTTGGAATTGATCTTACACCGTATTGATTAGCTAATTCTGAAGCTTCATCAACATTAACTTTTACAAATTGTGTATCTACAACTTCTCCTGAAACTTGTTCAAATATTGGAGCAAGCATTTTACAAGGTCCGCATCAATCTGCAAAAAAGTCTACAACAACTGATTTGTTATTTTTTAGTAAGTTATCCAATTCTTCAATTGATTTTACGTGTTTAATATCCATAATTATTTCTCCTTTAAAATATTATTTTCTATAAATTCTGCAACACCATCATCATTGTTGCTTTTAGAAACAAATATTGCTAAATCCTTTAACTCCTTGATTGAATTTTCAAGTGCTATTGGATATTCAACAGCTTTTAATAATGGGATATCATTGAAACTATCTCCAAAAGCAAAAGTTGTTGTATTTTCTTTTGAAAGTCCTAAATAATTTAAAACTTCTCCAACTACAGAGCCTTTATTAACACCTTTGTTTGCCAATTCATAAACTCTATTTGTATATTTTATCATATCTAAATCATTTCTTAGGAAATCAAATTCATTTAAAAATTCGCCAATATGATTTTTTGCATATTCTTCATTCAAAACCATTGTCATATGGGATACTGGTTTGGTTATTTGTTCCACTTTTGATATTATTTCATAATTAACTTTCATTACGTCTGCTCAATAACTTGAATTATGACCATAACCATAAACATAACAAGTGTCACCTGCGAAATAGTGAACTTTAAATTCCCCTATTTTGCCATAAGTTTTATAAAATATTTTTTCCAATATACTTTTATCAATGAATTTGTTAACTAAATAATTATTTGTTTTAAAATCAAATACTTGGCTTCCATTATTAGCAACCGCTATTCCTTTAAATTTGTCTATACTAAGATATATTGCTTGTTGATTAATTGCATCTTTTGTAATTCTTGCTGTTACAGGTATAAACATTATATTTTTTTTATACAGCTTCTCAACCACTTTTACTAGTCTATCGCTAAACTTGTGATTATCTAGAAGAGCAGTCCCATCTAAATCAGAGAATACTATTACATTTTCCTTAAAATTTAATTCCATTTGATCATTACCTCTTTCGATAAACAAATGTATAAATAAAAAATCTATTTTTTATTTTTATCTTGCTTTTTCTCTTTTTTAATTTTACCTTTATTTTTTGAATCATTGTTAGTATTTTTCTTAAATTTAAACATTGATAATAAACCTAGGTTATCATGATTTGGGAGTAATAAATTTGCCACAATTCCTATTATTGTTGCTAGAAACAATCCTGTTATATTAAATGAATGTCCTATTCTTATAGTACTATCAGTCAAAGACATCCCAATTCCGATTGCTAATATTAATGATACAACAATAATATTTTTTGCATTTGAAAAGTTTATTTTTGCATTTATTAATATTCTTATTCCATTTGAGCTTATCATACCAAACAATAAAATACTAATAGCTCCCATTACTGGAAGAGGAATCATCATAATTAATTGGTTTATTGGTGCAATAAAGCTCATGATAATTGCAAATATTGCAGCTAATCCTGTTACTCAAACGCTTGCTACTTTTGTGATAGAGACTACACTGGTGTTTTCAGAGTAAGTTGCGTTTGCTGGTCCACCAATTAAACCAGCAAAAGCCATTGCAACACCGTCAGCCATTAAAGTTCTACTAATACCTGGGTCCTTAATAAAATCTTTATTTGTCATTGTTCCAATGTTTATATGGTCACCTAAGTGTTCTGTCATAGTTACCAATGCAATTGGTACAATACCAACAAGAGCTGGACCAATAGTTGATGGATCAACATCTCAAACTTTTTTAAAACTTGGATATCACTCTCAATTTGACGTATTTGAAATCAAATCTGTTTGTAATAATGAGTATCCAACTGGCTTTAGTGCAAAATGAAATATTACAGCAATAATATAACCTACAACAAGAGCAACAAGAATAGGTATTACTTTTAAAAATGATTTTGATTTTAACATACAAATTGCAGCTATAATAAATGTTATAAAGGCTATTAATAGAGCTAATCATTGTGGATAGTTTGTTCCTTCATTTAAAGAACTAGAATCTCAAATTATCCCTGAGTTTAAAAGAGCACTTTTAATAGCACTTAAACCAATAACAACAACTATTGGTCCTATGACTATTGGTGCAAAAGCTTTTTTGATTCATTTAATTCCAGTTCAATGAATTAAAAAACCAAATAAGATATAAACTACACCAACCATGAATACCCCAATAAAGATTGAATTACCTCATCCATATTGGCCAAACCCTAGACCTAAAACGCTCATATATGCAAAACTACTCCCCAAGTATATTGGTACTTTTGCGGCTGTTAAACCAATATAAATCAAAGTTCCAAAACCACTACAAAATAGTGCCATTGATATATTTATAACCTCAACATTTCCGGCGTTTTTATTAATAACTAACGGAACTAAAACAGTTGCACCAAACATAGCGAAAACGTGTTGAAAAGATAATAAAGTTCATTGTCAAATACTTTTAGGCTTTTCTCTTGGTTGTAATATAATTTTGCTTTCTTCCATTTTTTTCCTCCTAAAAAGTTTTATTATCTAGATGATATTATCATAATTAAAACAATTAATAAATAAAAAAAACGCACTATAATTGTGCGCTTAAAATCAAGTATGGTCCGGGATAAGGGACTTGAACCCCCACGTGTTACCACGCCAGATCCTAAGTCTGGTGCGTCTGCCAATTCCGCCAATCCCGGGTGGATGGTGTCCCGTATAAGATTCGAACTTATGACCCACTGGTTAAAAGCCAGTTGCTCTACCGGCTGAGCTAACGAGACAATAAAATTAACAAAATAATAATAACATTTTTTTACATTTTTTCCTAAATATTTTAATAATAATTATCCTTATTTTTATTTATATAGATTGAACCAATTGTTAATAATATAATTCCTATTATAATATTAGGAACTCCAAAATAATATGAAACCACAATAAATGATAATGATAAATAAATTCCAAAAATAATACAAAGTATTGAACATACAAAAAATGTATTTTTCTTTTTTAACAAAATAGTTATTAATATAGTTATTATAAAAGCCATAGCAAGAATACAAAATATTCATATCCATAAATTTAGTTGGACTAAATAGTCATTTTTTTTATTGATATTAACAAATTTTAGTAAAGATAAGGTTAAAATCTGTAAAATAAAACTACAACTTAAAGTAATTGTTAAAGGAATGATTAGTTTTTTATTCATTTGGGACCTCAATATAATAATACTAAAAAAAATATAAAAAAAACAACTAATAAAAGTTGATTGATTTCGAATCTGGTGCTGATGATAGGACTTGAACCTACAACCTACTGATTACAAGTCAGTTGCTCTGCCAATTGAGCCACATCAGCGAAAAATGGTGGAGTATAACGGACTTGAACCGCTGACCGCCTGCTTGTAAGGCAGATGCTCTCCCAACTGAGCTAATACTCCTTTTATAAATGGTAGCCTATACGGGGTTCGAACCCGTGTGTGCACGGATGAAAACCGTGTGTGTTAACCACTTCACCAATAGGCCATAAATGGCGGCTTTTGCAGGACTCGAACCTGCGACCAACCGGTTAACAGCCGGTTGCTCTACCAACTGAGCTAAAAAGCCATAAAATGCTACCTATTCATAATAGCATAATAAAATAAAAAAAATCAAGTAAAATTTGATTTTTTTTATTTTTTCTTATATTCCTTTATTATTCTTCATTGCCATTGTTCTGGTAATTACCACATAAAATTAAAACTCCACCCAATACGCCAGTGAATATTATTGAAACTACTCCTGCAGCATTCTTTGATTTTGCAGTTCCTTTTAAAACTTTAGAACATAATACTAGTGTAGGAATCTGAACAATAATAACTACTAATAATGGTATAGCATAAATAGCTAATATTGATAATACCACTGGTTCATAACCTTTACTTGATACAAGAGCACTAACCATAAAAATTACAATAAACATTAAACAACCAAAAATGAATAAACAACTAGAAATAATCGCAACTATACAACCCGCTTTACATAATCCATCAGCTTTCATTAATACACCTCTTTCAATTTTATATTAGCAAAAAAGTTAACTTTATTCAATTAATCCTGCGTTATATAGTTTTTGGAAATGACCAGGTGATTCTTTTAGCTCTTTAAACGTTCCTCTTTGTACGATTCCTTTACCATTTGCACCTAAAACTATAATTTCATTAGCGTTTTTTATAGTACTTAATCTATGTGCAATGGTAACTGTTGTTCTACCTTTCATCAGTATATCTAATTTTGCTTGAATTTCTTTCTCTACAATATTATCTAATGCACTTGTAGCTTCATCAAGAATTAATAATTGTGGATTTTTTAAAAACATCCTTGCAATTACAAGTCTTTGTTTTTGACCACCACTAAGCATAAATCCTCTTTCCCCTAAAATTGTTTCATATTTATCAGGTCAAGACATAACTAATTCATGTAATTCAGCCATTTTACATGCACTTATAATTTCAGCTCTTGTTGCACCAAATGTTCCATACGTTACGTTTTCATATACATTTCCATAAAGTATTTGCGGGTCTTGTTCTACGTACCCTACGTGTTGTAAATAACTTGCTAAATTTAATTCTTTAAGATTTAAATTCTCATTTATTAATATTGAACCACTTGTTGGATCATAAAATCTAAGTAACAACTTAGCTATTGTTGATTTACCGCTACCTGTTTCTCCTACGAATGCATAACTTTTTGATTCTTCAAACACAAAGTCAAACTTTGGCAATATTATTTTGGATGGTTTTTCAGGATATGCAAACTCAACACCTTTAAAAATAATGTTACCTTGAATCTTTTCTACATTTATACCATCATAATAATGGTGATCCATTATAGACTTTGCCTTTATAGTGTCACTAACCCTTTCAGAAGCAACAGATGCATAAACTAACCCAAATAAAGCATTCATTATTTGGAATAGTGGACTTATCATCATAGACTCAGCCAATTGGAATGAAGCAAAAGTATATTTAAAAAATAATAAACCTTCTTCCGGAGTAGAGAACATTCCATAAATCAGCATTGCACCAATTATAGAAAAGAATTTCAGGACAAAAACTCCACCCCACATAGTAGTTAACATTAGAGACTGGTTATAACCAACTGCTTTTGATTTTTTGTAATAATCCTTGTGAACATCAATAAATCTTTTAGTTTCATAATTTTCTGTTCCTGATGATTTTATTAATCTTACTGTAGCAACTCTATCAGTTACATCCCCATTTATTGAAGTTATAACTTCTCTTACTTTTAAAACTTTTTTTCTTGTTGCAAAAAAGCATATTGCCATTAAAAGCATACAAACAGCAAAAATTATTAAAGTTGATAGTCCTAATTTTCAAGCAAAAACAAACATAAGTGCAGCTGATGCAGTTATTTCAAAGATTGATAACCCAATTTGTAGTGGAACTTGTATAGCTTGATCACCAACAGTTTGAGTATCTGATACAATTTTAGTAAGAATTTCTCCTATTTTTTTATCAGAATAATATGAAATATCTTGTCTTACAAGATTTTCTAAACATCTGTTTCTTAAACTGATTTCAATTTTCCTACCTATTATATAAGCAGCATAATCATAATAAAATGAAACAATACAATATAAAACAACGTCTGCTATTGATATATAAATTAAATTAATCCAACTCATGCCTCAAAATGAGAGCATTCCTGTGTCCACATCTTCAAATGGAACTCCTTGTCTTTCTGATAAATCTTTTGTAATTGCCTTAGTCATTTGAAACGTTAGTATTGGCAATAACAAAGAACAAGTTACAATTATTAAGCAAAGAATTAACATAGTTATAGTTAACTTTCACTCTTTTTTATAATAATGGAATAGTATCTTTAAAAAAGGTCCTTTTGAGTTCGACCTTATTATTAAGTCCATAAATCCTCCAGCTTTCTAATTAATTTTTAACCTATTACAACATCCTCATCAATATATGTAAAATTTTGTTTGTTTTTTGGTTTTACAAATGCGAGGAGTGTGTTTGAAATACCTAACTGACCTATAAACATAGTTAGTATGAGAGTTCATTTACTTGCAATTCCCATATTCATAGCTTGATCACTTGAGAACGGTGAAAAACCTACCGTACCGAAGGCACTTGAAACATAAACAATTAGTCTAATGAATAATTGATTTTGCGCATCTTTTGAAGCATCATCTGAAAGTGCTTCATTACTATCTAAATAAACGATTAATATTGCTAAAAACAAAAATGCAACAGATATAATTACAACCGCAAAAGCCCTTTTGACTGTTTCATCAGGAATTTTTCTTTTAAATGCTTCAACTGTTTTCTTATTTCTTACAATTGATCATATTGCTAATAAAGTTATTGCAAATGTTGTGGTTCGAATTCCCCCAGCGGTTGATGATGGGGCAGACCCAATAAACATTCAAATAGACATAACAACTTTACTACCGGCTGAGAAATTATTTATATCAACTGTTGCAAAACCTGCATTTCTACAAGACGATACATTAAATATCAAATCCATAATTCATACATATTCAGATTTTCATTTTCCTGATGGGTCTGCTACCCACTCTGTTTTAGTTACTACTTTTTCATCAACTAAATAACTAGTTTGCTTAAAAGTTCCTTCTCTCAAGATTTGGCTATCTTGTATTGTTGCGCTTTCAGTAATAAATACAAGAACAGGACCAATAATAAATAAACAAGTATACATTACAAAGTTCAACTTAGTAAACAATGAAAACTTAGCAGTAGTTCCTTCAGATCTGGCCTTTATTTTTCTTTTAATATCATGATAGGTTGGGTAACCTAATCCACCTATTACTCATTGACATAAAAATGTAACTTGCAACAAGTATGCATGTGAACCACCTTGATTGTAAGGTAATAAAGAGTTCCCACTTATTATATCAAATCCGGCATTGTTTGTTGCACTAATAGAGTGAAATATTGAAGCTCATAAAGATTTACTGAAGTTATGATATGAATCAGTTACCTTATCCTTATCTACAACCATTGATGTATCTACTTGGTTAAAATAAAAGGCAAAAAATAAAAAGAAAGCTCCTATAATTTCTAATCATATTAGAAAAATGAATGCATCTTTTATCATTTCAACAGTACTTGATATAGTACTATTACCTCTTTCTGATTGTGCAACACTTTGATCATCTAAAGATATTTTTCTTCCAATGATAGCTAAAATAACTATTTTTATTGTTAAAATACCAATTCCACCAATTTGACACATTATAATAATTAATAGTTGACCAATGAAAGAGTAACTAGTATTGGTTTGAACCATTGTTATACCCGTGTCAGATATTGCACTTGATGCAGTAAATACTCCTACCAAAAGTTTTCAACTATTTTTATCATCTATAATTACTCCTGGTATAGAAAGTAAAAAACCACCAATTAAAATTGATAGAGCATACGAAATAATAATCCTACCTGTAATTCTAGAGAATGGATATCAATTTTTTAGTTTCCTAAAGACTTTATCCATTTTTTTTATATCCGATAATTTATTAGGTTTTTTATCTTTGTTAACGATTTTACTCATGATATCCTCTTTGTTTATTCTATTAAATTATACAATAAAGTAGTAAAAGAGTTGTATAATTAGTAAAGTAATATGGAGGTAAATAATGGCAAGAAGAAAAAGTTTTGCAATTTTAGGAGCAAATTACTTTGGACTATCTGTTGCACAAGCCTTAGATGAAAAGAAACAATTAATTAAAATATTTGATTATAACGAAGAAAACATGAATAAACACATTAATGAATTTGATAGTGTTGAAGGGGTTATATTAGACTCAACTAACAAAATAGCATTAGAAAAAAATGGTATAGTTCAGTTTGACGGTGTAGTTGTTTGCTATGGTTCTAATATGGAATCAAGTATTTTAACAGTACTTAACTTAATTGACTTAGGAGTTAATAACATTATTGTTAGAGCAAGAGATGAAAAACATAAAAGAATATTAATTGCCTTAGGTTTAGAAGAAGATATGGTGATAATTCCTGATGTAATGAGTGCTAGAATGGTTGCTACAAAAACTTTGTTTGATATTGAAAGTGAAGTCCAAAGTACAGATGGAGACTTTGTATTTACAAGTATTGAAGTTACAAATAAAGAAATTATAAATAAAAAAATCTTTGATGTGGGTCTTAACCCAAATAAAGACTATAATATAGTTCAAATAAAAAGAAATGGTAAGATAGTTATTCCTGATGAATATACAGTTTTAAAAGAAAATGATAACATAATTATATTCGCAAGAAACCATGTTGTAAATGATTTAGTATTAAAAATTAGAGGCGATGAAGAAAATTAATTTTTTTTAAATTTTTTTAAACTCAAATTAATAACTTCCATTGAAATTTTAGGATTTATATTTCCGCCGGTCTGTTTCATCAATTCACCCATCAAAGTCTTTTCCACTCTTTCTGGTCTTGTTAAATAATTTTCCTCAATTAATTTAATATTATTTTTTATAATATTATCAACTAAGGAAGTTATTTCTTCTTTGTCTGATATTAATTTTCAATTATTATCTTCGATAATCTCTATTATACTTTTATTACTCTCAAAGGCGATTGGTATAATATTTTTAGCGTGTTTTGAAGATATTATTCCTTCCTCCATATATTTATTAATCTCAAATAAGTCAGAAGGTTCAAGCTTACTTTTTTCTATTGAATAGTTATATTTATTTGTTAAAGACTTAACATCTGTTATTAAATAATTTAAAACTTTTTTTGGATTTATTCCTAAAACAAGAGTTCTCTCAAAAAAAGATGTTAAATAATAATCGTTTAAAATAAAGTTAGCCTCCTCTTTAGAAAAGTTATACTCTTCAATATATCTTCTTCTTTTAGAATCTGCTAACTCAGGGGAGTTATTAATTATTGATTCTATTCAAACTGTATCAAGAGTGATAGGATATATGTTTGGTTCTCTAAAATATTTATAATCTACTGCATCACTTTTTTTTCTCATTAAAACTGTTTCTTGAATAGTTTCATCAAATCTTCTAGTTTCTTGGTCGATTAAAATATTATTTAAAATAAGCTCTTTTTGTCTTTTGATTTCAAAATCTATTGCTTTCTTTATGTTATTAATAGAATTTAGGTTTTTTATTTCTACTTTATTACCAAAACCTTCAAACCCAAAAGGTCTTAATGAAATATTAATATCACATCTAAATGACCCTTCATTCATTTTTACATCACTTACATTTAAAAATAATAATGTTTCTCTTAATTTAGATACATATTCTATTGCTTCTTCTGATGTTCTAATAACTGGTTTTGATACAATCTCAATTAGACCGACACCACATCTATTATAATCAATGTAAGTCTTACCATTTTTATGAATTTGTTTAGCAGTATCTTCTTCAATATGTAATCTCTCAATTTCTATTACTTTTTTATTACCATTTACATCGATTTCTAAACTTCCTTCTTTACCTATTGGATGATATTGTTGTGTTATTTGAAACCCTTTAGGTAAATCAGGGTAAAAATAACTTTTACGATCAAATCTAAGCACACCATTTATTTTCATGTTTAATGCATTACAAGCTAATATAGCAAGCTCAACACCTTTCTTATTTACAGAAGGTAATGCACCTGGGTAACCTAAATCAATTTCATTAACATTTGTATTTGGTGATTTCCCAAATGAAACAGGAGCATCACTAAACATTTTGGTTTTGGTTTTAAGTTCTACATGATTTTCAATTCCAATTATTACTTCAAAATTATTCATACTACCCCCTATTTAAAAGCTTTCTTTATTAATTTTTCAAGATATAAGGTTGTTGATAACAAATAATCATCTGTAAAAGGTTTACTACAAATGTTAATACCTATTGGCAATTTAGTAGTCTCATCTTTTATAAATGGTAATGTTATAGATGGCATTCCATTAAGGTTTGCT
Source organism: Spiroplasma corruscae (assembly GCF_002237575.1). NCBI lineage: Bacteria > Bacillati > Mycoplasmatota > Mollicutes > Entomoplasmatales > Spiroplasmataceae > Spiroplasma > Spiroplasma corruscae. The sequence goes on along the minus strand of NZ_CP022535.1, from coordinate 125,538 downwards.
AAAATTAAGAGATCGTGTATAAATGCTTTACTATCATCATATCTTTCCTCAATATCGGTTCCGTATACTTTTGAAATCAAAGGAGCAACATCTAGTGATGGTGGCAAAATCATTATATCAAATTGTTTAAAAAAGTAATTAATTCTATCAACTACTAACCTTCTTACTTTTTTAGATTTAGCTAATAGTAATTCTTGGTTTTCTTTTTTAAGTTGGTAGCTACCCAATAAAAACCTTCTTTTAACTGTTTCATTAAATGAATCTGTTCTTGTTTTTTTAATTAGTTGTTGATAGTTTTCAGCTTCAGATCTAACTCCAAAATTAATTCCGTCTAGGTTTGAACTAGTTGATACTCCTTCTGCAAACGAAATCATCATATACATTGCAGGAATAGCATCAAGCAACTCTTTTTTAAATGAGAAAATTTCAACTTCGTGGTTATCTTTTTTCAAGTTTTCAAACAATTTACTATAAGCATTTTTAAGTTGGTCGTCCAAAATATCTCACACTTCTTGCAAGAAACCAAAACGTATTTTTTTATTTTTTGTATTAAAAACGTCTAAATAATTTTTAGAGTTATCAATTGAAGTAGAGTCTTTAGGATCGTACTTGAACAATTCATTTGCTAAATAAATCAAATCTTCTGCATGATTGGTAAAAAAACCAACGTGATCAAGACTTGGCGCATAAGGTATAACACCATATCTTGATATTGAACCGTAAGTTGGTTTATAACCATATATGCCTACGTAACTAGCTGGTTTTCTTATAGAATCTCCTGTATCAGTACCAATTGAAAAAGGAACGTAACCTTTACAAACAGCAAAAGCACTACCACTTGAACTTCCGCCAATAATTCTGTTATTGTCGAATGGATTCTTTACTATTCCATTAAATGAAAACAAACCAGTTCCACCCATGCCTAGTTCATCAAGTGCTGATTTACCTAATAATATTGCTTCATTATCATTTAAAATTTTTGATACTGTCGCATCATATGGAGGTATATAATTTGATAATATTTTTGAGCCAGCTGTTGTTAAAATATCTTTTGTAGATACATTATCCTTATTTACATACGGTATTCCTGAAAGTATTTTATCTTTATTAAATTTAAAATTATTTGCAACTTTTTTTGCTTGTTCACTAGTAAAAGTAATTAAAAAGTTTTCCTTAAGGTCTTTTTCAACTTGTTGTATAACTTCTTCTATAATATTTTTTACACTTATCTTATTCTCAACTAATAGATTATGTATTTCTCTAATACTATAATTTTTAAAATTCATTAAACTACCACCTTATTCATTATAATATAATCATCATCTTTTTCTGGAGCGTTGCTAAGAACTTTTTCTTTTGGAATAGTCCTTGAATTTTCATCATCTCTAAGATATGTGTTTTTGATCTCGAAGCAATAATGCATTTGCTCTACTCCATCCGTGTTAATTTTTAAAACTTTTTCAAACTTACTTAATATTTGATTTTCAACTTTTAAAACTTCGTTTAATTCTTGGTCTGATAAGTCAAGCATAACATCTTCTTCTAAACTTTTTAAAACTTCAAAATTAATTTTCATTACTCTTCCTCCAATATATTTAAAAAAACTTCTTCATTAATAATATTAATATTTAAATTTTTTGCTTTTGTAAGTTTACTCCCTGCTTCATCTCCTGCTAATAAGAAATTTGTACTTTTACTAATTGAGTTTAAAACCTTACCGCCATTAGATTCAATTAACTCAACAAAATAATTTCTTGGTTTGGAAAGTGTACCTGTTATTACAAAACTTTTACCTGCTATTGGGGAGTTATTATGATTGCTATGTTTACTATATGACATATTTAATCCAAGTTTCTTAAAACTATTAACAAGCATAATATTTGATTCAATACTTATTCAATCTATTATTGATTGAGCAACCTTTGGTCCAACATCAAAAATCTTCTCTATTTCTTCCTTGTTAGCTTTTAATAAATTATCAATTGATTTAAAATTTTCTAGAAGTAACTTTGAAGTTTTACTACCAACATACCTAATACCTAGACCAAACAAAAATCTATTAGCATCATTTGTTTTACTCTTCTCAATAGCTAATAATAAGTTACTTAATAATTTCTCTCCCATCTTTTCTAACTGGAGTATTTCCTTTTTTTTATTTTCTAGATGATATAAATCGATTACATTTTTTATTATTTTATTGTCGTAAAGTTTTTCAATAATTTTTATACTCATACCTTCAATGTTCATTGCATCTCTTGAAACAAAATGCTCAATGCTCTTTATAATTTTTCTTTCACAGTTAAAGTTAATACAATACTGATCAACTTCGTCACTAAAAATTTCTAAATAAGAACCACATGCTGGACAGTTATCAACTTTTATTCACTCTTTTAAATCTGGATAACTTTCATCTTCTACTACTTCTACTACTTCGGGAATAATATCCCCCGCTTTCTTTACCTTTACATTAGCACCAACTTTTATTTTTTTTTGATAAATGTATTCTGCATTATGTAGTGTAGCCGCTTGAACTGTAGTTCCTGCTAAGGATACTGGTTCTAAAATTGCATTATAAGTTATTTTTCCAGTTCTACCTACTGTTGCAAATATTTCCTTTAAGACTGTGCTTTTAATTTCAGCAGGATACTTATAAGCTATGGCCCACTTCGGAAACTTTGAAGTGTATCCTATTTCATCATAAAGCTTAAAATCATTAACTTTTACAACAGCTCCATCAATTTCATAGTCTAATGCGATTCTTTTATCTTTAATTAATTCTATATGACTATATACTTCATCAATATTGGAACATTGTTTTCCTAACTTGTTAACTTTAAAACCTAATGAATTTATATAGTCTAAAGAATCAGAATGTGTTTCAAATCTTTCTCTATTTAAATAATAATATAAATATATATCTAACTTTCTTGACGCTACTATTCTGGGATTTAATTGTCTCAATGTTCCTGCTGCTGCATTTCTTGGATTAGCAAAAATCTCTTCACCCTGTTCTTTTCTCTCTGCGTTAATTCTATGAAATTCTTTTTTAGATAAAAAAACTTCACCCCTTACTTCAAAGTAATCAGAATTATCTGTTATAGTAAGTGGAATACTTCTAATTGTTCTTACATTAAAAGTTACATCTTCTCCTTGAATTCCATCACCTCTTGTGACACCTTTAACTAGTTTTCCTTTTTCATAAATTAATGATATAGATAATCCATCAATTTTTGGTTCTACAAAAAATGAATGAGAATTAAATTTGACTTGTTTATTTATATTTGAACTAAATTCTAACAAATCTTCTTTGTCGAACGCATTGTCCAAGCTTAACATCGGAAACTTATGGATGTGTTTTTCAAACTTTTCTGATATTAAACCACCGACTCTTTGTGTGGGTGAATCATTAGTAACTAAGTCCGGATTTTCTTTTTCTAATTTTTTTAGTAAGTTTAACTTAGCATCAAACTCAGTGTCATCAACCAAAGGATTATCAAGTACATAATAAGCATGTTCTAAAATATTAATTTCCTTTTTTAATTTTTCAATAACTTTTTTAATATCTTTCATATTGCTCCTACTATAACTTAAAGCGGTTGTATTTTTTAATTACGATAATACTATCAACTTTTTTTATAGAATCTATTTTATTAAATAAATAAATTGGTAATGAGTTAATCAAAACTAAAAATAAGCATATCATAACTATACCCTTTAGTGCTGTAACTTTTGGATAAATAACATTCAAAAACTTAATTACAATAGGGTTATAAAATGTTAAATAACAAATGAATAGAAGATCAATAATATTTACTAAAAGATTATATTTGAATTTCTTTCTAAAAACAATTCAGACAAACCCAGCTCCCATAGTACTTAAAGATAGAATTAGTGTAATTCAATATCTTAATAGATAATCTGAAATAAAGGATGTTCATACATATAAAAAGTTTAAATAGTTATCTTCTTGAGACATAAACCCTTTATTTACACTTAGTATTAAGGCAGTTGAGAATGTTAAGAAAAGAACTGGAACGATAAGAATTGTAAATATAGTTTTCTCTTCTACAAATAGTTCAAACTTATGAGTTATACTATACTTTTTAGTCATTATTAATGATAAAACTAATAAAAATAAAACTAATAAAATAAAAATTGCAAACTGGAAGTAGAGTTTTGATACTAAATTATAAAAAGCAATATTAGAGATTGGGAGTATTGACAGTTTTAAAATATCTTTTGTAAAGTTTTTAGAGTAACTTTTTTGCACAATAAACAAAAATGCATACAATAGGAATAAGACGTGATACGAATTACTTCATGAGAAAGAAGTGTACCCTCCCATTATTAAACCAATGAAAATTGGTAAAAATCTTTCCCTTTTATTAAAACTAGTATACCTAATTAATAGAATGGTTGAATAAATAATAAGATAAGCAAATATTATTTCTCCATTTCAAAAATCATAGTTAGTTAATCGTGTAATAAATTTTGCTAATACAGAAACAACTAAACAAGATATTAAAGTCATAATTTTATATCTCTTTTTTTCCATATCTGATAATGAATCTACTAAACAAAAAAATATTGAAGCATATAAAAAACCATCTAATAAAAATAAGAAAGGTTTTAATAGTGTTTCATACTCATAAGCATTTATATTGACCATCATTATTAATGATAATTGAAAAGTAAACCATCCTTGAAAGGCTTTAAACTCAAGAAAGTTAAATAAAGTAGAGTTGCTAAAGAATGAAACTGGATTATCTTTTAATCAATACAAAATTGACAAAGTACTTTTATGCCTTTGGAAACTTTTATCATTTGAACTGTCATAAAAATAAAAGTTTAAAACAACAAAAATAATAGCAACAAATAAAAATATTAGAAAATCTAATTTGATAAATGTTGTATCAAGTCAAAATCTTATAAAAATAAAACAAAATATAAGGTAAAGAATATTTATTGCTAATATAAAATAAATAAAAAATACATATGGTAATAAAGATATTAGTTGTAATGGAAATGTTAATATTGAAACATAAGTAAAATAAGAGAAAAAACCCATTGCAATTGCCGAGAAGTTATTTTTTATTTTTAATTTAAAAAATTCTGCGAAAACCAACCCAGATGTGTAAAACATAAATAGAAAAACTGATATTAATCCAATAGATATAGCTAATATATTACCGTTCATTTTTTCACCAATTAAATTATAACATTTAGATATTAAATGTTAATTTATCTTTAACCTTTATATAAGATATTAATTAACTAGTATAATCTTATACAAAAAAAATAAGTTTATACTTATTTTCCACGTATTACATAAATAGCTTCCGACACTGCCTCATCCGATATATTTTCATCAATAGTAATATCGTTTAATGTAATATTTTCTTCAATATCCGCCATTACTTGAGATATCTTATTACTATTATCAACAATATCTTCAACTCTTACACCATACTCCTCCAATCTTCTTTTTCTTTCAGCTTTTACTTTAGCGAATAAGATTCTATTAACTATTGGGAAATTCTTAAATATACCATTCATAATATAAGGTGTTATACAGTAAGCAAGTAGCACAAGCATTAACATTGACCCAAAGATTGCCGCAAAAAATAAACCTACTAAAATAAGTACAGAAGATCCATTAGCAGTTGATTCTACAATACTAAATTTTTTATTAAAAACGAAAATATTGGTTAATGTCATCATTATTGAGGGTAATATAAGTACAAGAAAGTTATTTAAAACGTTTTTCTTTCTTGAATTATAAGTAACGTATTTTCATACATATAATCATAAATAACTATATCTTACAACTGAGAACGCAAGTTTTAAAATATACATTGTTAATATTCCAGCAACTAAATAATTTATCCCTCCGGCTTTTGTAGACACTATTAAAAATGTGATAATTGGAACAATAACAATATATGTAATACCAAGAATATTTTGAAACTTTGATACCTCTGAGTATCTTCCCTTTGCTTGTATTAACGTCATTTGTGCATCAGACATTATAATCAAAGCAGTTATTAAACCATATACTAAAGAGAAATACGGTGAATAAAACATAAAATTTAATGCCTGCATATTTGCATCTTGGTTAATTGTTGCAGTTAATGAGTTGTAAGCCAAATCTCCATATAAAGAACTTACAAAGTATGGTGAAAGAATAGACATATTAATAAATGTAAATGCAGCGATTAAATATGTGTACAACTCATACTTAATATAACTATCTCAATTTATTCTTCCCCTTTTTGTAACTAAAATAACAAAAAACTCTCTAAAAGAAATAATAAAGTTTGTCATTATAAGTCTAGTATTTACCGCGACTACTAAATATAGTGATAAAACAGATGAAACTTGAAGACCTAAAATAATAGCTGTTATTATAATATCTGTATTCAATAATATTGAAGCACCTAACTTTGATGTTGAGATTTTTTTCTTAGTGGAAAGTAATCTAAAACTATTAAAATCCTTGTAATATTTTAATCATACATAATTTTTTCTAACATAAAAATAAATCATCAGTCCTTTTATTGGTCCATACAGAATAATAGGTATAAATGTAATTACTGGTTTAATACTATCAATTGAAAGTAAGTAAAAAAATAAGCCATTTATCAATAAATCTGAGAATAATATCACAACTCTTCTAACTGAGTTTTTGTTATCTGCAGAAATGATTGTTTCATAAACAGTAAACCAATAACAAGTTACAAAATTTTTAAATCCAAATAAAAATGCTATTAACGCAAGTTCGATATAATTTACTTTTGTACCATTTATTAGATTTAACCCCATATTTTGTCAACTACTTAGACTTAATAAACTTCCATTTGATGCTACTCCAGCATATAGAGGATAAACCAAGCATAATGCTATAACTAGTATCATATCAATTAAGGCTGCTTTTTTAAAATACTTTTTTGTTGTAGAATATATTTCATTAGCAGATATTCAATCATTATTAACTAATGGTTTTATCATTAAGATTGTAGCCGCAATTCCAAGTGCGCTTTCTGACGTTGAAATAAGAGCGGAAAAAGAGCTAACAAGTTTTACAAACCCATTAAACTCAGTGCCAAACTTTTGCAATAATCAATACATAGTTAGAAATTGAATAATTGCATTAAGTAAAGATATTGCAGTACCTATAAAAGCGCTTATAATACCTTGTCTTGTTGAAAGCATTTTATCCTCCTATATTATTGTTTATTTTATCATTAAAATTGTAGTTAGATTGGATAATTAGACCATTTAGATAGCTCAAATGATCATCAAAATTTAGAAACTCAATGCAAGATGCAATTAATCCAAATGTTCCGTGATATTGTTTCTTAGCTTTATATTTATTATCATTTACAATTGGACATTTAAAATATGAGAAAACTGCTCTAATCTGGTGTTTTCTCCCTGTTAAAATTTGTACTCTATAAATATTATTTTTTTCAGAAATTAACTCATGAATTTGTTCTACTTGTTTGGTTCTATCTTTTGTTTTTTTATCTTGTGAGAAAAACATTCTTTTATCAAGATCACTATAATTTAATTGACCCTTTATATTTCCAATTGGAGCTAATGAGTTTTCTGCTCAAACTAAATAATACTTTTTAATTTTTTCTTTATCCTTAATTGCTTCTATTAAAGAAGAGTGTGTAGCTTTATTCTTTGCATATATTACTATCCCTTTTGTTAACTTATCTATTCTATGAACATGACTTATAACATAGCTGTTTTCATTATCTGGAATAAATTTATTGGATGAAATTAAATATGACCTCACCATTGAATCTAGCGAAACTTTTACAGGTGAATGAACCTCTAAACCTTGTTCTTTGTCAGTTACAAGGATGTTTTCATCCTCGTAAAGTATTTTCAGACTTGAAAAATCAACTAAATTAAACTTATTTCTGTCAATTGGTAGTTCCGAATCAAAAACTTCTATAAAATCGTTTTCACTAATTATATATTTTAAGTCTTTTTGTTTTTTATAGTTAACTTTAATTTTACCTTTTCTAAATCATTTATATATAATACTTAAATTAGTATTTCTATAAACCTTTTTAACAAACTTTACTAGTGTTTGTCCTGTATCATTGCTTGTAGCAGTAAATTTTGCCATTACAATAACACAAAGGTAATAATTAAAGCTATTAAGTTATTTAACATATGGATAAGTCACGTATATGTGACATTTCCTTTCGTAAATCAAAAAAATGTTGACAACACTAATGCTGCTGAAGTATATGTCATAAAATGTTCAAAATCTCCAGTACTACCATAATGAATATAACCAAAATTTAAAGTGCTAAAAACTATCCCAATATAACCATTTGAACAATTAACAAAATATGACTCTCTCATACATATTTCTTCGCAAATTGGTGCGACCAATATTGTAAGTAAGAATAATAAAATACCATATGATATTTTTATTGCATTTGAGTCACTACCTAGCAAAGAATTAAGGTTATCTTGATTATCACTAGGTGGAAGTTTTAAAATAAAATCTTCAATTAACATAGAGAAAAATAAACTTGAAATAAAATATAGAAGTAAAAAACCTATCAACACTCATATTAAAAGACTTATTTTTTCATTTTTAAAAGTATAAACTATTCTACTACCAAGCTTTTTATCAAGAACAAAAGCCAATATAATAATTATAATTTCGCTTAATATTTGTGAAATCATACTTAAAAATGAAACAAGTACTTTTTTATTATTGTCATTTACTATTGGACTACTGATTGACAAAATTATGACAGCCATAACAGTGGGTAATATTGAAAAAAAATAGAACATAGAGTAACTATTTTTTAATATTTTTTTAGGATTTCTAATTATGAATATAACCAACCCTATTATAATTGATAAAAGATTTATATAAACAAGAATTTCTTGAGTTGTACTATTATTTTTTAAATCTAAAAATATTCTAAAGAATAGCGAGAATAAAAATGGAATTACAAAAGATGTTAGGATAAAAATTACTCCATCCACTTTATAATTTAGTGAATTGAAATTAAACCTAAATGTATCATCTTGTAGAAATTTTCTATCTCTATACTTAATATTATTTATCATATAAGAGTTGCCTTTGCTATTTATTATAATTTGGTGCTTCTTTAGCTATTTCTATATCGTGGGGGTGTGACTCAATAAGACTAGCTGATGTTACTTTAACAAACTTAGTTTCATTCATTAATACTTCAATTGTTTTAGAACCAGTGTACCCCATTCCACTCCTTAAACCACCAATAAGTTGGAAAATAACATCCTTAACCTTACCTTTAAAAGGAACTCTTCCTTCAATTCCTTCAGGGACAAGTTTTTTTGCACCTTTTTGAAAGTATCTATCACTACTTCCTCTTTTCATTGCGGCAATCGAACCCATACCTATATAACTCTTATACTTTTTACCATTTAAGATTATTTCTTCACCAGGTGATTCAACTGTTCCCGCAAATATACTACCTAACATAACACAATTAGCACCAGCTGCTATTGCTTTAACAATATCTCCTGAGTATTTAATTCCTCCATCAGCTATAACAGTTAAATCTAAGTCTTTGGCATAATTATAAATATCATTAATTGCTGTTATTTGTGGGACTCCGACACCGGTAACAACTCTTGTTGTACAAATACTTCCTGGCCCAACACCAACTTTTACTGCATTAGCACCAGCTTCATATAAGTTTTTTGCTGCATCTGCTGTACAAATGTTTCCAGCAATAATATTGATGCTATCATATTTCTTTCTTATTTCTTTTACAACATTTATTATACCTTCGCTATTTCCATGTGCAGAATCAATTACCAATGCATCAACCTGGGCTTCTATTAAAGCATCAGCTCTATCCATATAATCAGAAGAAACACCTATAGCAGCCGCAACTCTTAATCTACCTTTTTTATCTTTACAAGCATTCGGATAATCAATGGCCTTATCAATATCTTTAGTGGTAATCAAACCAATAATTTTATAGTTATCATCTACTATGGGTAACTTTTCTATTTTATTTTTAACCATTATATCTTTAGCTTCATCTAATGAAGTCATAGAATTACCAGTAATTAGATTTTTAGTAGTCATAATTGCATTCACAGGAGAGTCAAAATCATAAAAGTATTTTAAATCTCTATTAGTCACAATACCAATAAGTTTGTTATTTTCATCTACAACTGGTAACCCTGATATTTTGTATAAACCCATTAACTCATTTGCTCTTGAAACTTTTGTGTTAGAGTTAATGGTTATAGGGTCAGTAACAAAACCAGATACATTTCTTTTTACTTTTTGTACCTCTATCGCTTGATCTTCGATAGATAAATTTTTGTGAATTACCCCTAGGCCGCCTGCCCTTGCCATTTCTATTGCTAATCTTGACTCAGTGACTGTGTCCATTGCAGCACTTATAATCGGTATATTAAGTTCTATATCTTTTGTAAGTTTTGTTTTAGTGATAACATCACTTGGTAATACTTCAGAGTAATTTGGGACTATTAATACATCATCAAATGTAATCCCACTACTAATAATTTTCCCATTTAAATTGTCTAAATCCATTTTATCTCCTATTTTATTCCCACTCAATTGTACCTGGTGGTTTTGATGTAACATCATACACTACTCTGTTTACACCTTTAACATTATTTATTATTTCATTTGTTACTTCTGTCAAAAATTCTCACGGTAATTCACTGGCTGTAGCAGTCATAAAATCTATTGAGTCCACCGATCTTAAAGCAACTAGATAATCATAAGTTCTATTATCACCCATTACACCAACAGTTTTAACCGGTGTTATAGTTGCAAATGCTTGACTAACTTTATTATATAATTTTTTTTCAATTAATTTATTAATAAAAATATCATCAACTTCTCTTAAGATATCAGCTTTTTCTCTTGAAACTTCACCAATAATTCTGATTCCAAGTCCTGGACCAGGGAAAGGATGCCTATTTAAAATAAAGTCTTGAATACCAAGTTCTTTTCCAACACGTCTAACTTCATCCTTGAATAAGTTCCTTATTGGTTCAATAAGCTTAAATTTCAACTCTTTAGGTAATCCGCCCACATTGTGATGAGATTTGATAGTTTTTGAGGTATGACCATCAGATGACGACTCAATTACATCAGGGTAAATAGTACCTTGTGCGAGAAAAGCTGCACCTTCTAACTTTATTGCTTCTTCATTAAAAACCTCGACAAAGTTATGACCTATTATTTTTCTTTTTTCTTCAGGATCACTAACACCTTTTAATGCGTTAAAAAATCTATCACTGGCATTAATGAGTTTAATGTTCATACTAAAATTTGAATAATTATTCATTACTTTTTGAGCTTCGTCTTTTCTTAATAGACCAGTATCGACAAAAATGCATGTTAGTTGTTTACCAATAGCTTTTGATAACAAAGCAGCACAAACAGAAGAGTCTACACCTCCGCTTAATCCTAATATAACTTTTTCATTTTTAATTATAGATTTAATTTCTTGTAACTTTTCATCAATAAATTGCTTCATTGTTCAATCTTTATCACACCCACAAACATTAAATAAAAAATTGCCAATTATTTCATTTCCTTGTGTTGAATGAGTTACTTCTGCGTGAAATTGAATACCAAAAATATTATCTATTTTATTTTCAATAACAGCTATTGAACTTTCTGATTTTCCAACTATATTAAAGTTAGTAGGAATTTCGACTATATGGTCTGCATGACTCATTCAAACCTGACTATTATTTTTTATATTTCTTAACAAAACACTATTTTCATCAGTTATTGTTAAAGATGATTTACCGAACTCTTGAATTTCAGCTAAATCAACCTTACCACCAAGTTTCTGTGCAATTAATTGCATACCATAACAAACACCTAATATTGGGAAACCCAGTTTAAATATTTTATCATCAATATCATATGAACCATAATCATAGACACTTGATGGTCCGCCGGATAAAATTATTCCTTTTAGGTCTTTATAATCCTTAATACTACTAGCATTAATATTATGACTAACTACTTCTGCATAAACATTTAAATCTCTAACTCTTCTTGCTAGTAATTGTGTGTACTGACTTCCATAGTCTAATATTATAATTTGTGTTTTGCTCATTAATAAATTCCTTTCATAAAAAAACAATAAACTTATTGTTTATTGTTTTATTTCACAACTGCTATTAAATCACCTTTTTTAACCGTTCCTGTTTTTACGATTTCAAATTTTTTCCCATCCATTGATTCAGTCGTAAAAATAAGAGGTGTTTGCATTGAAGGTACCTTTTTAGAAACTTCTCCAATATTTACATCAGCAAGTAAGTCCCCAACCTGAACATTGTCATTTTGTTTTACTTTGATGTCGAATCCTTCTCCGTCAAGGGATACAGTGTCAATACCAATGTGTAATAAAATTTCAACACCATTTTTTGCAAGAATACCATATGCATGCCCACTAGGAAAAACTGTTACTAGTTTTCCATCAATTGGTGCGTGGAAACTTCCATTACTTGGAATGATAGCCAGTCCATCTCCAAGCATTTTTTCAGAGAATACTTCATCCTCCACATCAGTTATACTAATAACTTCTCCGTCCACTGGAGAAAATACTTCCAGACTTTTGTTTTTTGTAAATAATCCCATAGTTATACCTTCTTTCATACTTATATTTTATATTATTTAGATAAACTATTAAAACATTTGTAATATTTATTTATTTTTCATTAAATCATTGACTAATTTTAATACTTCTTCTGTATTTTCACATTTCAATGCTTTTGAAGATAACTCTTGTGTTTCTTTTAAAGTAAGTTTTGACATAATACTTCTAGCTTTAAGAATACTTGTAGCTGACATTGAATAAGCATCTAATCCAAGACCCATTAACAATGGTAATGCATCAGGCTCACCAGCCATTTCTCCACACATTCCTACTCATCTTTTATGCTTGTGACCGCCATCAATAGTCATTTTTACAAGATTTAAAATTGAAGGGTTATAAGGTTGATATAAATATGCAACATTTTCACTCATTCTATCAGCGGCCATTGAATACTGAATCAAATCATTTGTTCCTATTGAGAAGAAATCTGCATGTTTTGCAAAATTTTCAGCGTTAACAGCGGCTGCAGGAATTTCAACCATCATACCAATTTCTAAATGAGCACCTACTTTTTGACCTTCATTAATAAGTTCTTCTTTACAATCAAGTGTAAATTTTTTCGCTGCAAGGAATTCATCAACTGTAGCTATCATCGGGAACATAATTCCAAGTGGACCGAAAGCACTTGCTCTAAGCAAAGCTCTTATTTGATCTTTAAAAATATCTTTTCTATCTAGTGTAAATCTTATAGCTCTATACCCTAAAAATGGGTTCATTTCATTTGGGAAATTAAAGTAAGAAAGTTTTTTGTCGCCACCTATATCAAGGGTTCTGATTACCACTAACTTACCATTCATTTTTTCTACTACTTCTTTATAAGATTTAAATTGCTCTTCTTCAGTTGGAAAATGATCGTTATCCATGTATAGAAATTCACTTCTAAACAAACCTATTCCTTCAGCACCGTTTTCTAGAACTGAGTCGACGTCTTTTGGACTACCAATATTAGCTTCCAAAATGAATTTATCATAACCATCTTTTGTTAAAGTTGGTTGATTTTTCATTTTTTTCAATTCTTCTTTTTCTTTAATATATTTTAAAGCTAATTCTTGTCAAACATTTTTATCAGATGGATTTAATTCTACCTCTCCATTTGAACCATTTATTGCTATTAAGTCATTTTCTTTTACAGTTGATAATATTGTCTTTAAACCAAGGACTGCAGGAATCTCTAAGCTTCTTGCCATAATTGCAGCATGGCTTGTTCTTCCACCCACATTACATGCAAATCCTTTTACGAAAGCGGGGTTTAATTGTGCAGTTTGTGATGGAGTTAAGTCTTCAGCTACTATAACAACTTCCTCACTTATTGTTGCTAGATCAAGAACCTGAAGTCCAAGAACATATCTTAACAATCTTTCTGTTACATCTTTAATATCTGCTGCTCTCTCTTTAAAATATTGATCATCCATAGCCTTAAACATATCAATATATTTGTTTGATACTTCACTAATTGATTTTGATGCACTATAGTTTTTTTCTTTAATTAGGGCAACAAATTCTTCCACCATTACTGGATCTTCTAATATTGAAGCGTGAGCCTCAAATATTGCTGCTTTTTCTTCCCCTAGTTTTTCCTCTGCTATTTTTTTTAAATTTTGTAGATCACTTTTTGCTTTTTTAATAGATTCTTGAACTAAAACTATTTCACTATCAATATCTTTAACTTCACTTTTATTGATTATAATTTGTTCTTCTTTTAGAATATAAACTTTAGCAAGTGCTATACCATTACTAGCACCTATTCCATTGAACTTTTTGCACATATGTTGTTACCCTCCTAATATTCAATATATATTATACATAAAATAACTTGATTAACTTAATTCTATATGACAAGTATTTAAAAAATGTCAATCTATTGAAAAAAAACCTATAGAAATAGGTTTTAAACTCTTGAAACTTTTTTAAATATAAGATATGCCATATAGTCCAAAAATATTGAGAATAACAAATAGAATATATAAGTTCCTGTTATAGAAAATAATGATTTATACTCTGGAGTGTAGTTTTCATATATAGGGCTTATATCACCACTTCTATTTTTAGAATCAAAATCTGACAATTCAGAAGTATTTATTATTGGTTTACGTGGCCCAATTCAAGCAAAATTATATGAAGCTTGGTATAAATCATTAGTAATTGGGTCTGTAAATGAATTTGTAAATAATGAAATAAAGTGGGTAAATGGATTCAAAGTTAGAATCAAATTAGTCTCAGTAGAAGAACTATCATTTGCATTTAGGATTTCAGATAAAGAATTCCCATTATTAACATCTATTTTTACTGAATTAGTGAAATTGTTTAATACCATGTAATTAATTAATATTAATTCTGGATATCTATTATAAACTTCACCAACCCTATTATTATAATTAATCCATTTTTCATTTTCGCTATCGTATTCTATATAACTTCTTCAGTCACTAGATTTTAGGTAAGTTAGTTGTAATGTTTGCAAAGTTATACTATACAATGTTTGAAATGCTGAGTCTATTGACTCACTATAATTATTATAAGTATTTAATATTCAGTCAAATAAGTTTATATAATTCTTAAGTTCATTTTGAGTTTTAAGATAATTGATAAATTTCTTTAAATCTATATCATTTGAACCACCATTTTCAAAAAAAGCTTTTTTATTAGCATTATCGTATGGCGCTCTATTATCATTAGATAAAAAGTTTTTATTAACCACTTCAAACACACTATTCATTAAATTAAATATTTTTGTGTTTTCCAAAAGTCTCAATGGTGTATCTACATAATTTACAGCATAGTTAACTCTACCTGCAAATAAATTAAATAATAGTGAAGATTCCTTTGATGCACTTGGTTTATTACTATTATAACTATTATTTAATAAACTTGCTCATTTGTCAAAACTAAATACATAATTTAACTCATTTGTATCAGAGTAGTTATCTTCGTCGGTACCTTCTTTTGCATTTTGATATGAATTATTTACATTTTCACTAATAATAGTCATAAATTTATCATCAAATCAACCTTTTACAAGTTCATCACCTTTGAATGTTGTATAAAAATCATAAGACATTTTAATTCTTGTTGTTCAACTTGGGGACATAGTTACTTGATAATTATAGTTATTAGTAAATGTTTGTATTAAGAAAGTAGATATAAGCTGTGTGAATATCATTATTGTACCAATAAAAATGTTTAATACAACAGAGCCCGCAGCCCCTAATGAAATATTAATTGCAATCAATATAGGTGCTCATATAATTGTAAACATAAAGTAAAAGAATATTGTACTTCATAATACTTTTGAAGATATAGATGTAGAGAATAAAACTCCTGGTTTTAGAATCATTGTAATTATCATATTGGCAAAGCAAATTACAAAAGCAATTAGGATATATAGTAAAAATCTCATTATAAATGAGTTTTTTAGCTTGATACCTGATCTAATTTCAATAATTTGAACACCGTCTGTCATTTGTTTTTTAAACAAGTCATTTATTAATAAAGTTAAAAATATAACAAAAAAGAATGTTTGAACAATAAACTTTACAATTATTATTGCTAAATCAGAACTATTAAAGTTAGAAGAGATTGATATTGTAAAAATAAAGCTAAATATTAAGAATAAGCAAGCCATTGCTATTATACCTTTGTTAACAATCACTCTTTTTAAATTAATAAGAAATAATGTAATTATTTTAGAATGATCTTTATTTAACTTAGTTTTATTTTTGGGCTTATCTAATAACAAATTTTCATTATTAGCTATAATTTTTTTATTATTTTCCATTATATAATTCCCCTAATATTTTCTCTTTGTCTAACCTTTTAACTCTATATTTTTTATAAATATCTGAAATGCTTTCTTTTGTATTGTCAAAATCATTTTCATAAACAATTTCACCTTCGTTAATAAGCACAAGATAATTTGCCATTTCTTGCAACTCTTCTAAGATATGACTTGTAATAAGAATAGTTACTCCTATGTTCCTTAATTCATGCAATATGTTCATAAATGATAATTTTGCTTCTACATCAACGTTGGCAGTAGGTTCATCTAATACAATGTACTCAGGTGTTCTTACTAAAATACTAGCCATTATCGCGCGTTTTTTTCAACCAGCACTTAGTTGGCCCATTTTTTTAGTTGCATACTTTTCAAGTCCTAGCATTTTGAAAACATCTTTAGCATTCTTTTTGCTTTCTTTTTTATTAATTCCATTCGCTGCACATAAATATGAAACATAATCTTTTAAAGATAAATCCATTGGTACATTGTTTGAATCCGGGAAGAAAGCAACTTTACGAAGATTATTATTATCAAATAAGTTTTCTCCATCAATAGTAATGCTTCCACTATCTAACTTGAGTTCTCCAAACAAAGCTTTTATTGTTGTTGTTTTACCAGCACCATTATCTCCAACGAATGCAACAACAGAACCTTTTTTTATTTTAAAACTTACTTTATTTAGTAAAAAACCACCAATTTCACGTGTTATGTTTTTTATTTCTATCATACCGATCACCTAAATTCTAGCCTTTCTTTTAAATAATAGTCAGTCTATATATAGAAGTGGTGAGACAAGTACTATGTAGACAAAAATTGCTAAGCCTTTATTAAAGTACAATGAATACTCTAACTTTTCCTTTTCAAAAATAGGTGTCAAACCACTATTTTCTGGTAAATACTCTGGTGATAAATATTCGTAATTAAATAAATTTTTAATATATGTCGATGGCTTTGACATTGAAATACTAGATAATGTTGAGTATGAATCATCAATTAGTGGGTCCATAAATAATCCACTAAATAACATTGGTCAATGAAGTATTATTTGAGTCCTAATACTTGAATATTTCTGACTAGCGTATAAATAACTATCTAATGAAGAACTTACACTTTCTTCATCCGACATACTAAATAACATACTATTTTTTCACAATCCTAAGAAAACAGCATTAAATACTTTTAATTCAGGATACAATTTATATTTTTCTGCTAATTTATCATTTCTATCAACTACATCTTTATCACAATTAGGTTTACTATTTACATTATAATTTGAATCACAAAAAAAACGATAACCTCATGTGTCATTTTCATACAAACTATTATAAGAAGATGAGACTACGGTGTTTATTATATTATTCTCACGGTTTGACATAAAATCATAGTTTTCCAAATATACTTGATTTATGTATTCAGCCAAGTTTGAATAATCAGGTAAATAAGTTTTTACATCATTTAATAAACTTTCTAATCTTACATTTATTGTTTTATTATATTTATTATTATTAAAAATATAAGGTACAACATTTTGATATGATTTATTCAATGAATTAAATATATCGTCACTTAATAATTTATCATTAATCGCTTTTAATAGTTCAAAGAATGACATGTTTTGAAATATATATAAAACGGGCTTTTCATATTTTACAAGTTTGTAATTATACATTAACTCACCTTCAAAAAATGGTTTATTAAGTGGATTGAATGATTTTACTTTATAATCAATAAGTCATTTTGATAATGAGTTAGTAACGTATGGTTCTTTACTTCTATTTCCACCAACATTAACAAATTCATCAAGCATACTATTATAATTATTATTAAGATTATATAAAGAATTAATATCATCTTTAAAAATATTTTTTACATTACTATCATCTTTAAACTCTTGATAAAAATCAGAACCAGTCTTAAATTTTAAGTTAATAGTTGATAAATTTAAATTATTTGAAGACCCATTCATATTACTAAATGTACTAGAAGAGATATTATATATAAATGGGACAAGTGACACTAGGATTAAGAAAATTGTTGATAAGCAAGCTGCCATTGCAGTTTTAAAACCTAATATCAATGTATTAACGATAATTCCCGCTAATAAACCTATTATTAAAACAAAAAATATTTGAGAAAATATAGTGCCAATATAAAATGAAACACTAATATTAAATAAAAATATAAATGATAGCGATAATACAAAAACTGGAATAATGTAAATAGAAAATATTGTAATTTGAATAAACTGCCTAATTAAAAAAGATTTAAATATCGTATATCCAGCTCTTAGTTCAATTGCTTGTATTCCATTTTTTGTTTGTGTTTTATATAAATAAAATGATAAAACCATCATTGTCAAAATAGCTATTCCTGAACAAAATATATATGTTAAATCTCTCATACTTGAGTAGCTTGCTTCAGGTGAATAACTAGTAGATAATTCTACGGCTAAGAAAATAAATAATACTACCGACATTATAATTCCTATCGCAAGAATACTTGCTGTTTTAATTGAAACTTTTAGATTGATTGTATAAAGATTATTAAAGTTTTTATAATTCTCTTTTAGACTTTTTTTTATAATACTTTTATTAACTAAATTATTCATTGTGTTTACCCTTTTTGTCTCTGTATAAATTTCTTAATATGGTTAAATCTCTAATTGGACTTTGCATATATTGTTTATATACATCCATTATTTTCTCGCTTTTATTATCAAAATCTTTATCATGTACAATTTGGCCTTTTTTGATAAGAACTAAATGATTTGCAACTTCTTGAAGTTCTTCGATTATATGACTAGTAATAAGAATAGTTATACCTGATTTTGCAAGTAGCCTAAATATTTCCATAAAGTATAGCTTTGATTCCACATCAACGTTTGCGGTTGGTTCATCAAATATAATATACTTCGGTTTTCTAATTAATACACTTGCCATAATTGCTTTCTTTTTTCACCCAGATGATAGTTTTTTTATTAACTTATCTTTATAAGGTTTTAATTCTAGTAATCTATAAACATATTCTGTATTAAGTTCTGTCTCTTCTTTAGAAAGATCATTAGCTGCACAAATATATCTTAAATAATCTGATAGTTTCATATTTAATGGGACGTTGTTTGAATCCGGAAAGAATGCAACTCTTCTTAAATTGTTATTTTTAAATATGTCTTCTCCATCAATCAAAATAGAACCACTATCTAATTTGAGTTCACCAAATAAAGCTTTAATTGTTGTTGTTTTACCAGCACCATTATCTCCAACGAATGCTATTACATCACCATCTTTAATGTTAAAGCTGACTTCTTTTAAACTAAAGTTTCCAATTTTTCTTGATATATTTTTAATTTCAATCATGTTTTTATTATCCTTTATTATTAATATTATTATATAGAACAAAAAATAAAAAAACTTTTAATTTTAACTTAAAAGTTTTTTTTATACTATATTACACAAGCATCACAATCATAATTTTCACTATCTTCAAGTACATCTTGACGTACCCTTACATAATAAATTGAAGCGCACCCTTTTTTAAATGCTCTTATGTATGCTTTATTTAAATCTCTAGTAGTAGCTTTATCAGTCATGAATAATGTTAATGATATAGCTTGATCAACGTGTTGTTGAGCTGCTGCTGCAACATCAATTATTCAATCCGGTCCTACATTGTATGCATCCATTGCATAATATTGCATATTATCAAAGTTAATATTATATGCAGGAACATACACTCTTCCAAGTTTACCTTCTTTTCTTACTTCAACAGGTGCTACAACAGGTTGTAAACTAGGTGTACAAGAAGATAAATAACTTATTGAACCAGTTGGAGCAACTGCTAATAGATGTGAGTTCGCAAGCCCATTCTTTTTAATTTCCTCAACTAAGTTTAATCAATTTTGTTGAGTAGGGATATCTACTCCATATTTCTTGAATATTTCTTTCACTGTTTCAGTCTTAGGTGTTCATTCATCTTTATTACATTTTAAATACTTATCGAAATAAGAACCATCTGCAAACTTTGTAGACTTGAAATTATTAAAGGGACCGTATTTTTGGGCTAACTTGGTTGAAGCTCTAAATGCATTATAAGCAAGTGTATAAAAGAACATATTAGTAAAATCAACTGCTTCGTTAGAATTATAATAAATTTTATTTGTTGCTAAGAAACCGTGTAAGTTCATTGCTCCTAAACCAACGGCATGGTTATTTTTATTTCCATTTTCTATAGATGGCGCACTTTTTAAATCAGAGTTTCTAGAGACATAATCTAATGATCATATCGCATCAAATACAACATGACCGAAATCCTTACCACTTTCCATAACTTTTGCTATATTTAGACTCCCAAGGTTACAACAAATATCTTCACCTAATTTATCAAATGATAAATCTTCATTAAAAGTACTTGGTGTACTTACTTGTACAATTTCGCTGCATAAGTTACTCATAACAATTCTTCCTTGATGTGCATTTCTATTATTAACAGTATCATCAAATAAAAGATAAGGGTAACCACTTTCAAAGTGAAGTTCAGCTATTGTTTGAAATAACTTTCTTGCATTAATAAATGTTTTTTTTATGTTTGGGTTATTTAGCATGTTTTCATATTCTTCAGTAACAGAAATATCTGAAAATGCTTTACCATAAACTTTTTCGACATCATAAGGACTGAACAAGGCCATTTCTTTATTATCTTTTGCTAATTCAAATGTTATATCTGGAACTACAACTCCAAGAGATAAGGATTTAATTCTTATTTTTTCATCCGCGTTTTCTCTTTTAGTATCTAAGAATGAAATAATATCAGGGTGATGAACATTTAAATATACCGCTCCTGCACCTTGTCTTTGACCTAACTGATTAGCATAAGAAAAAGTATCTTCTAATATTTTCATAACTGGTATTACACCTGTTGCTTGGTTTTCAATGTTTTTTATAGGTGCCCCGAATTCACGTAAGTTTGTTAAACATAACGCTACTCCACCACCTCTTTTTGAAAGTTGTAGGGAAGTTGTCACGGCTCTTGCAATTGATTCCATATTATCTTCGACTCTTAGCAGATAACAAGAAACATATTCTCCTCTTTGTTTTTTTCCTGCATTTAAGAATGTTGGTGTTGCTGGTTGATATCTATTTAATATCATTTGTTTTAATAAGTCTTCAGATTTTTTAAAGTCTCCGCCCGCCAAGAACAATGCATTCATCACTATTCTTTCTTCATAATTTTCTAAATACATTTTTCCATCAAATGTTTTTAATGCATATGCATTATAGAACTTTAACGCACCCATAAAACTAGGAAATGTATGATTATAGTTATATGCTAAGTTTGTTAATTCAATAATTTCATTCATTTTATATTTATTAATAACTTCTTCATCATAATAATTATTTTTAACTAAATATTGAATTCTTTCTTCTATACTATTAAAATGCATAAAGTTTGGTTTTACGTGTTGTTCAATGTATAGCTTCGCAGCTTCCTTATCTAATATAAAATTATCTTTATCTTTAACAAATATTTTTGATCTCGCATTCAATTTTATATATTCTTCATTGTCTATTACTATTTCTTTATTATTCATATTTTTAACCATCCCCTTTGTTTCAAAAATTATTTAGAATTTTTTTTAATGTTATTACATCATTACTTGTACCTAATAATTCAAATTGGTATAGTAATGGGACTTTTAATTTTTTAGATAAAATTGGTCCTGCAATTGCAAATGAGTCACCAAAATTTGTGTTACCAGATGCAACAACGCCTCTACAGTATTTACGGTTGTTTTCATTATTAAGAAACTTGATTACTTGTTTCGGAACAGCTCCAGCTGTATCATTTCCTCCGCCGCCGTAAGTAGGAGTTATTAAAACATAATCAATATCTATTATTAATTCTTCATCCATATTATATGGTATCCTAGAACTAATGAAATCTAGTTTTTCAATAAACCTATGAGTATTATTAGATATTGATGAGAAATATACGACATGTATTTCCCCACTTGGTTTTATAACATCCTCATCATCTACTAAAATAATATCATTATGCATACTTTAAAATTCTCAATCTGAATCTTCAGTCTCTTCAGTTATACCCATTATGTATGAAGAACCATTCCCAGAAAAGAAATCATGATTTTCATCTGCTCTAGCAGATAATTGAGTAAAAATTTCCGGATCTATTCTTGTTTCTTCTTCTGTGAATGGAGATTCATAACCAAGGTTTTGCAAAAACTTTCCAGCATTATATACACTAAATCTAATGGCGTCCTCATCTATTCCAAAACCATCATAAAGTTCCAAAAGGTATTTTTTTTCGAGATCAATTAACTCGTACAATAAATCAAATACAAACTTTTTCATTTCTTCTTGTTGTTTTATATCTAACTTTTGTACCTTTTTTTGATACTTATAACCACTATAATAATTATGAATTACCTTATCTCTTAAAATTAGTCTTATTATGTCAGAGGTATTTGAAAGTTTTCCCCTTGCTGATAAATAAAAAGGTAAATAGAACCCTCCATATAACAAGAAACCTGGCATTAAAGCAGCTGCAACTTTTGATTTAAGAATATCTTTTCCAGTATAATAAGGGATAAGAATTCTTGCTCTATCTTGTAAACTTTTTGTATTAATTACTCATTCATGTGCTTCTTCAATTTGTTCACTTGAACATAGTGTTGAAAATATGGTTCCATATGATCTAGCATGAACAGCTACCATAAATGAGAAGTTTGCATATACAACTTGCTCATGGTCAGTTAATGAATTTGGTATTTGAGCTATATCACCTATTGTTGCCTGAATAGTATCTAATAATGTAAGTCCTGTAAATGTACGTGTTATTAGTTCTTGTCACTTAGGTTCAAGACTATTTCAAGATACTAAATCATTAGAAACTGGAATTTTTTCAGGTAGTCAAAAGTTTTGGGTAGCCCTATTTCATACTTCTAAATCTTTGTCATCATTAATAACATTTCAATTTACTGAGCGCATTTTACCATTGAAGTTATTCATTGCATATTCAAGTGGTGATAACGACTCGTTATAATAGTTGTTTTTTTGCTTTGCCATATTTAACCTTCCTAATTAGAGAAAAAAAAATACCTATAATTGTATTTTTTTTACTTTATACATTATAAAAATAATTATTATTAAATTATTGAATTATCTTTCATAGCTTGCTCGATAGCAGCTACTGCTTCTTTTTCATCTGCACCTGACGCTTCAATTGTTATTTCAGCACCTGATTTAACAGCTAATGCCATTACATTCATTATTGATTTAAGATTTCCCTCTTTGTCACCAGTCTTAATTTTAATTTCTGATGTAAACTTTGATGCTTCCTTTGTCAATACTGAAGCTGGTCTAGCGTGTAATCCAACTGGATCAATTACTTTTGCTTTAAATGAAGTCATAATTTTTCCTCCTACTCTTTCATTATATACAATAATATTATTAAAAATAAATTAAATTTTTTTTCAAGTTGAAGAATTTATTGGAACCATTTTTACTCCATTTTTTGGGTCGTTAAATGCAACAGATATATACTTATCCTGTATTTTAACAATAGTGCCAATACCAAATAAAACATGGTCAATACTATCCCCTTTAACTAAGTTCATTTCTTCTCTTTTAATTTCTGCCTTATCAGGTTTCTTTACAAAACTATTACTACTATAAGTATTATCACTATGATAAAATATATTTTTCTCTATTTCATATAGGTTTGGATCCAGTTCATCGATAAATTTTGACTGAATAAGATTTCCTTTTGAGATATTTGAATACTCTCCTTGTACATAGGAAATATATAACACTTCCTTTGCTCTTGTTATAGCAACATAGAAGGCTCTTCTTTCTTCTTCTAAGGACTCTTTGGACATAAAACTCATATAAGAAGGAAACACATCTCTATTTAACCCAACTATAAAAACAACCTTATTTTCTAATCCCTTAGCTGCATGAATAGTTAATAAAGTTACTTTATTAATGGTATCTATTCCATCTTGATCAGACACAAGTGCTTCACCATATAAAAAATCTTTTACAATATTAGTTTCATTATTATGAATATACTGATTATCAAAATTATTCATTTGATCTAGATAGGCATCAATATTACTCATAGCTTCTCTATCGTCATTATCTTTTGGGTTAAATCTACTCATATAATGAGATAATTCTAAGATTTTTTTACAAGTTTCAAGAACTGAGATATTCTTATCTACAATACTTGTAACTTGGACTAGCGAATTGCTAATATCTTTTAAATTTTTATTAATGATCAAAGCTTCATCTAAATGTAAAGTTAATAACTGAAATAAACTAATATTCATTGAGTCTGCTTTACTTACAAGTTTTTCAATTGATACTTGTCCAACTTTTGGGATTGTAGATAGAAAATGTTCAACTGATAAATTATCTTTGAATGAGACTGACTTTAGCATCGCTGTAACATCTTTAATTACTTTTCTATCCTTAAACTTAAAACCTCCTATTAATTGAAATGGAATGCTTTTATTTTGAAACTCTTTTTCAAACTCTTGTGATCAAGCGTTTACTCTATACAGTATAAAAATATCTGAATACTTATAGTTATTTTTTTCTACAAGTAGTTTTATCTCATCAGCTACAAATCTCGCTTCATAATTTCTAGAAGCAGCTTCTTTTATTTTAATTGGTGCGCCATTTTCATTAGTAGTGTGGACATTTTTTTCTTCTCTTTGTTTATTGTTGCTAATAAACTGGTTTGCCAAGTTTAATATATTTTTAGTAGATCTATAATTCCTATTCAAAAAAATAGTTTTTGCACTCTTAAAGTGATTATTAAAATCTAGTATAATTTTAATTTTCGCTCCTCTTCAAGAATAAATAGTTTGATCTGGATCACCAACAACAGTAAGATTGCTATCCTTAGATAATCATTTTATTAAATCATATTGCTCATAGTTTGTGTCTTGAAACTCGTCAACTAATATATAATCAAATCTATTTTTTCACTTATTTCTAATATCTAATTCATTATAAAAGAGTGAGTGAGTTTTTAAAATAAGATCATCAAAGTCAACATAATTTTTTTCACTTAGTTCGTTTAAATAATGCTGATAAATACGGATTATTTTTTTTTCATCGTTATTAAATATTGTTTCTTCTAAGTAATCAATTGATAGTTTTTTTGATTTTCAACCACATATCTTTGATATTATTTTTTTATTACTTAATAATAAAGAGTCTGATAGGTTTAATTGTTTCTTTATTTTATTTACAATTCTTGCTTGCTCAGCTGAATCTATAATTGTAAAATCTTTAGTTAACCCAATGTACTCACCATCTTCTTTTAGTATCCTAACACAAAGAGAATGAAACGTTGTTATTAATGGGTTTATACCTATTTCATTTAAAGAATCTACTACTCTATTTTTCATTTCATTTGCAGCTTTATTAGTAAAAGTTACTGCAAGAATTTTCTTAGGAGAAATATTGCAACCCTTAATTAGGTATATTATTTTTGACGTGATTACTCTAGTCTTACCACTACCAGCTCCTGCTATTATCCTTAGTGGCTTGTCAACACTTGTTACAGCATCTAATTGTTCTTCATTTAAATTGTTTAAATAATTATCCATATTACCTCAATTCATTTTCTAAATCTTTATAAATTGCTTTTGATAAATTTTTAACTAAACTTCCATCAGTTTGTTTAGTACTAGCCATAAAGCAAACTACTAGATCATTTCTAGGGTCAATAATACAGCTTGATCCTAACAATCCATCTCAACCAAACTGGCCCAATGAAGTTAATGGTTCTAATGTGTTATTTATTCTTACTCTTACACCGTAACCATAAGTAAAATCATCATTAATATTCATATATAAATATTTTTTCAAAGAGTGTACTTGATCCGTTCTCATTTGAATTAACAAGTTATTTGAAATAAGTTGATTTCCTTCTATATCTTTACCTGTTAATAAAAACTGTAAAAACTTAGTATAATCGTCACAAGTTGTATATACTCCTGAACCTCCCATGATTATATTAGGTTCTTCATAAACTTGTTGACTTAAAAAATTAAAGCTTTCATACTTCTCTAATTTATTTTTTTCTTTTTCTAAAATGACGCGATAAACAAAAGCTTCCCTAGATACATCTTTTAAATAAAAGTCTGTATCCTTCATGCCTAATGGAATTAAAATGCTTTCTTTAATAAAATCACTATATTTTTTTTGTGTTACCTTTTCTATAATAGCACCAAGAATATCATATGATAATCCATATTTTCATTTTGTACCAGGTTCAAATTCTAAAGGCACTTCTGAAATTGCTTTTGTAAATTCATCAGCTGTTAAATTTTTATTCCTTAAGCTAAATAGAACTCTTTCAGTTTCTTTTTCTGTATTAGTATTCTTACCACCATAAGTTATACCACTAGTCATTGTTAAAAGGTTTTTTATTTTAATTTTATTTTTTGGTATAACTATTTTATCACCTTCATATAATTTAATATTTTTAAACCATGGCAAATATAATGCTATATCATCATCAAGGTTTAATAAGTTTCTTTCAATTAAATAAAGTGTGCAAACAGCGGTTAATATTTTTGTAATTGAGTACCCTCTAAAAATTAAGTTTTTATCCATTTCTTGTTTAAGACCTAAATCATTATAACCATATGCCTTATTAAATACGACATTATTTTTATATATAAGTTTAATCACAGCACCATTTAAAACTGATTTATCTACTAAACTATTTATTAGACTATTAGTTTCTTTAAAATTATTTTCTTTATCAATTATTATCTTGCTCATATCAAATAATCCAGGTCCCCTATTTTCATTCTCTTGATTCATAACTACCACTTTATCTTGTTTGATTTTTTTACTTATGTATAAGACTTTAATATTAAATTTTGCATCTATTGCTGATCTTTTATTAGGATTCAAGTATATTGTTATAACTAAATAAAAAAATCAGATAGCAAAAAAAACATTGCCTATATTTTTTATCATTACAGCTATTTTTCAACCATTGGTGTCAATATTGTTATCACCTGGTCTATAATATTTAAAAAATAATAATGCTATTATTTGTGTTAGAAGTTGAAATAATAGTGGAATATACAAATAATATATTTCTCTTAGAATTATACAAAAAAATAATCTCTTTTTACTATAAATAATTAATCTTAAATTACAAATTAGCTTTCCTAACGTATTCCCTTTTAATCAATAAGGAATTAAAACAAAGTAAGTAAAAACAATAGCATTAAAAATGCTAAATACTATTAATAAACTTTGTCAATCATAAATTTTATAAAATATATATATTAGCAACATTGGCGCAGAGGCAATAAGTAAGTCAATCAGTCTTGCCAAAAATAATATTGATATAGCTGGAGTTTTATATTCTAATTCTCTTATACTTTTTTCCATCTATATCTCTCTTTACTTATTGGTTTTTAAATAATCTCTATAATATTCTGAAAAGTTTTCTGCTAATTCTTTAAAAGTTAAATCCTTCGTTTCTTTAAAAACAATATTATTCTTAACAAATAAATCTTTTTTAGGTTCATACTTCCTATTAACAAATTCTAATGCTTTTCTAATCAATACTTTATTATCAGTTTTTGCAATTGTTCAGATTCATATATGTAATATTGTTTTGTAGTATGAATATTTTAATTGATCATGTAAATCATTGTATTTTTTTATTCTTCTATAATAATTAAAAATATGAGTTCATTGGTTTACTATATCAAAATTAGAATACTGAACTTGTCTTAAAATAATATTTTCAAAGCTTTTTGAATTTAAATATATATAATTTTTTGACTGGCTATAAATTATATAGAAAAACAACATATCAAATCGTACTTGATTTCTAAATCTAACATTATATTTTTTTATAACATCAGTTTTAAAAAGCTTATTAAATAATAAGTTATTAGTTAGAGCAAGTGGTTCATAATCTTCTTTTAAGTTATAAACTTTATTTGGTTCTAAATATGACTTTGAGGCTATTATTTGATCACCTTTAAAAGAGAAATTATACTCAATAATGTCAAGGGATATGTCTTTATGGCTATTTATAGCACCTAAAACTCTGTCTAAAAAATCACTCTCTAATGTATCTCCTTGAGAAATAAACTTTATATAATCTCCCGAACAAATATCTATTCCAACATTTCAAGAATATGAAGAACCATGTCGATCATTATTAAATACTAATTTTACATTTTTATTTTTTTTAAATAAAGAGTAAAAATAGTCATTGGCTTCAAGATCATCAATACTTCTATCTAGAACTACAATTAACTCATAATTACTTTTATTATTTTGTTTTAGTACACTTTCAACTGTATTTCTAAATTCTTCATTTGCATTTGGTACAACTAAAACGAATGATATCAACATATAAAATTCTTCTTTCTATAATAACTTAATTTTACACTAATTTGTCATATGAGAGTTTTATAACTTTACATTTGCATAAAAAGTACTTTACATGTTATAAAGTACTTTATTTTCTTAACTCATTTTCTATTATTTTTCTACATTCAATAACATATTCCTTTTTTGGAGGTACTACGTCTTTTAAATAGAATTTCATTTTTAAATTCTCGTATTTTGGAATCATCATATTATGATATGGTAGCATTTCAAATCTTTCAACATTGTTAAGTTTTTTTACAAACCTAGCCATATTGATTAAATCTTCTTTCTCATCAGTTCAACCAGGAACTAAAACATGTCTTATTCACATTTTTGTATTACAAGCATCTACAAACTTTATAGCCTCAAGTATGTTTGTATTAGGTCTTGAAGTTAAATTTATATGTTTTTCATTATCGATATGTTTTAAGTCAGCTAATACTAAATCAGTGTATTTTAAAAGTTCTTTTCATTTTGACTTAACTTTATCAACATCGTTGTATGTTCCAAAACAAGTATCCAAACAAGTATGTATGTTTAATTCTTTTAACTTTTTAAAAAGTTCAATACAAAAATTAATCTGAGTCGTAGCTTCTCCGCCTGAAAGAGTAACACCCCCATTTTTGTAGAAAGATTTATTCTTTTCATAAAGACTTATCACTTCATCAACTGTAATAATGTTATCTTTTTTAAACTCTAACGTTTCTGGGTTATGACAATATTTGCACCTTAATAAACAACCTTGTAAAAAGATAACTAACCTTAGTCCTGGTCCATCAACGGCCCCAAATGTCTCTATGCTGTTAACATACCCTATTATATTTTCTTCTTTTTTCATTAGTATATACCTAAAAAAGGGACTTAGCCCTCTTTTCTCTATTACATTGATTCATGAAAAGTTCTTGAAATAACTTCTTCTTGTTGCTCTTTGGTTAATTTTACAAAGTTGACTGCATATCCAGAAACTCTAATTGTTAGTTGTGGATAACTTTCAGGGTGTTTTTGTGCATCTCTTAATATTTCTCTATCAAGAACGTTTACATTTAAATGATGTCCACCATGTCCCATATAACCATCTAACATATTTACTAAATTTTCAACTTGTTGTTGCGATACTTTTGTTTTCATTTTCTTACTCCTCTATTTACTTATATTATATAACCTTTTAAGTTGTATTGGTACTACTTTGGTAACTTTCCGGAGATTTTTATTTCTCCAGGAATAATTAAATCTTCATCTTTGCCTAATGCATTTGGAATTACCGAAAAAGTATTAGATATACCATCAGCCGCATGTTTAAAAGGTATTTTTGAAACTGATGCTAGTGACGCTACAGCACCTGAACAATCTCTTCCATGCATTGGGTTAGCACCAGGTGCAAACGCTTCTGGATAACGTCTTCCACAAGGGGTGTCTCCAGTTGATTTACCGTAAACTACATTTGATGTAATTGTTAAAACTGACATAGTTGCTTCCGAATCTCTATATGTATTGTGTGATCTAACTTTATTCATAAAAATTTTCACAATATCTTTTGCTAATTCATCAACCCTGTCATCGTCATTTCCAAATTTTGGGAAATCTCCTTCTGTTTTATAAGAAACAACAATGCCTTTTTCATCCCTTACCGGAAACACCTTAGCATATTTAATTGCTGATAAAGAATCAGCTACAACTGATAACCCAGCTATACCCGTTGCAAAAAACCTATGTACTTTAGTATCATAAAAACACATTTCTGCACTTTCATAATAATATTTGTCATGCATATAATGAATAACATTTAGTGTATTTACATATTTATCAGCTACTCAAGACATCATATTATCAAGTTTTTTTCAAACCTCATCAAAGTTTAACGGACCATCGCCAGTTTGAACTGGTTCAAAAATAGGAGTAATCTGTTCTTTAGATATTTCGTCAATTCCACCATTAATTGCATATAATAATGTTTTAGCTAGATTTGTTCTAGCACCAAAAAATTGCATTTGTTTTCCGACTTTCATTGGTGATACACAACAAGCTATTGCATAATCGTCTCCATGTGTTGTTCTCATTATGTCATCATTTTCGTATTGCATTGAAGAAAACATAATTGAATATTTTGAACAAAACTCTTTAAAGTTTTGAGGTAAATTTGATGACCATAAGATTGTTAAGTTTGGTTCTGGTGATGGACCCATATTAGATAAAGTATGAATATATCTGAAACAGTTTTTAGTTACTAATGTACGTCCATCCAAGCCCATACCTCCTATAGATTCAGTAGCCCAAACAGGGTCTCCTGAGAATATTTGATTGTAGGCAGGTGTACGAGCAAACTTAACAATTCTTAGTTTCATTACTAAATGATCTACCAACTCTTGTGCTTCTTCTTCAGTTAATACTCCATTTTTAAAATCTCTTTCAATATAAATATCTAAAAATGTTGCTGTTCTACCAAAAGATTCAGCTGCTCCATTATTTTGTTTAATTGCTGCTAGGTAAGCTAAATATGTAAAATTAAATGCTTCAACAGCATTTTTTGCAGGTTTGGATACATCAAATCCGTAAGAAGCAGCCATTTTTGTTATATCTTTTAAGGCATTTATTTGTTCTGAAATTTCTTCACGTAATTTAATTTTATTTTCAGTCATTTCTCCTTCATATAAAGTTGCATCCTTAATTTTTTGTTCAATTAAGTAATCAGAACCATATAAAGCTAGTCTTCTATAATCTCCAATAATTCTTCCTCTTCCGTACGTATCTGGAAGACCAGTAACAATATGACTCTTTCGAATTTTCCTCATATCTGGTGTATATGCATCAAACACACCTTGGTTATGTGTTTTTCTATATTTTGTAAATATTTCTTTGACTCTATCCGACACAGTGAATCCATAAGACTCATTGGCTTGGATGGCCATATTAATACCACCTCATGGCATCAACGCTCTTTTAAAAGGTTTATCAGTTTGTAAACCAACAACTTTTTCAAACTCTTTTTTAATATAACCAGCTGCATGTGAAGTAATGGTAGACGGAACATCATTATCTACATCTAAAACACCACCCGCTTCTCTTTCTTTTTTATTAAGTTCCATTATTTCTGCTCATAATTTATTAGTATTAGCAGTAGGTCCTTTTAAGAAAGAGTCATCACCGATATAAGGTTTATAATTTTTTTGAATGAAGTCTCTAACATCGACTTCTCCAACTCATTCACCTGATTGGAATCCTTCTCACTCTTTAAATCTCATAATCTCTCCTTTGATATAATTATATTACAAACTAGAATTTTT
Source organism: Spiroplasma corruscae (assembly GCF_002237575.1). NCBI lineage: Bacteria > Bacillati > Mycoplasmatota > Mollicutes > Entomoplasmatales > Spiroplasmataceae > Spiroplasma > Spiroplasma corruscae. Next base: position 93,350 of record NZ_CP022535.1, on the reverse strand, counting down.
TCTAGTTTTTTTACAAATTATAATATATTTTATTTTTTAATTAAAAAAACCTAAAATTAGGTTTTTTTGTATTATTTAGAAAATTTAATTATTTCCTTACCATAGTAAGCATCAAGGTAAAGTTGTTTTATATCTTCGATTAATGGATATCTTGGATTCGCACCAGTACATTGATCATCAAATGCATCTTCAGACATTTTATCTAGAGAGTCAAGAAATGCTTTTTCGTCTACTCCATAATCTTTAAAGTTAGATTTAAGTTCAACATCTTTTGTTAAGGTTTTTATTTTTTCGATTAGAGCATCAACTAACTCTTCATCACTTTTCCCTTTTAAACCAATATACTTAGCCATTTTGGCATATTTCTCCATTGAGTTTTGTGTTTCATATTGTGAGAAATAACCTTGTTTACCACCATCTATTATACAAGCAGCATTATATCTTATGACATATGGAAGTAATATTGCATTTGCAGCCCCGTGAATAACATCATGATATCCCCCGACTTTATGAGATAATGAATGAACTATACCTAAGAAAGCATTTGCAAATGATATACCTGCAAAAGCAGCCCCATTCATAACCTTTTCTCTTGCCTCTTTATCTGTTGTTCCGTCCTTATAAGCCCTTACAAGATATTCAAAAATGTTTTTTGCTCCTTGTAATGCATATGAATCAGTATAATCTGTTGACATTACAGAAACATACGCTTCCATACAATGAGTTAATGCATCTAATGCTGGAGCATTTGTTGCAGATTTAGGAACAGTCATTGTTAATGAAGGATCTATTATAGCCATGTTTGGTGTTAACGAATAATCAGCTAATGGATATTTTTTATGATCTACATCATCTGTTATAACTGAAAAAGGAGTAACCTCAGAACCAGTTCCGGATGTTGTAGGAATACAAATCATTTTAGCTTTTCTTCCTGTATTTGGATATTTTACAACTCTTTTTCTTATATCAGCGAATGTAACTGCTAAATCTTTGAAATCAATTTCTTCTTCACTTTCATAAAACAATCACATTAGTTTGGCTGCATCCATTGATGAACCACCACCAATTCCTATAATTGCGTCAGCTTTTATTTTTTCTAATAATTTAGCTCCTTTTAAAGTAGTTGAAAGCATTGGATTTGGTTCAACATCGTCAAAGATTGAGTAATTTATGTTGAGTTGGTCTAAAATTGAAGTTAATCTTTTACCATATAATTGATTAATTACTTTATCTGTAACAATAAATACATTTTTGATATTTCAGTCTTTTAGGTCTTCTAAAGCTACTTCTAATGACCCATACTTATGATAAATTCTTTCTGGTAATCTTAATCATTGCATATTTTCTCTTCTTTCCACTAAAGATTTTATATTTAATAAATTTAAAGGTGTAATATTTTGTGAGAATGAATTTCCACCCTTTGTCCCACAACCTAATGTTAAACTTGGTTCTAAAACAAAATTATAAATATCTCCGACACCTCCAAGTGATGATGGTGAATTTATTAATAATCTCCCTGGATTAAGTGATTTAAATTTCTCAACTTTTTCTGGTGACTTTTGTCTATCAATAAATAGTGATGCAGTGTGGCCAGGTCCTAATTTTAATATATTCTCTGATTTTTTTAATGCTTCATTAAAATCTTTCGCTCTATATATCGTTGCATATGTTGAAAGTTTTTCGTGGGCCAATGCTTCAGTGTGGTCAGTACTTTCCGCTTCAACTAATATGAACCTTATGTTAGGAGGAACTTTTATGCCGACAATTTTGGCAACATCCTGAGCACTTCTACCAACAATACTTGCATTTAGTACACCAAATTTACCTTCTTTAAACATTGCTTGTCTAAACTTATTTTTTTCTTCTTCTTTTGTTACAATATAAGTATTTTTCTTTTCAAAAAGTTTTATAACTTTTTCATAAACCGAGTCAAGAACCACAATTGAGTTTTCTGTAGCACATATTACACCATTATCAAATGTATTTGATAATACAATTGATGAAGTTGCCATTTCTAAATCTGCACTTTCATCAATAATTGCTGGTGCATTACCTGCACCGACACCTATTGCAGGAACTCCTGATGAATATGCAGCTTTTACCATACCAGGTCCCCCAGTTGCAAGGATAATATCTGAGTTCTTCATTACAAATTCAGTTCCTTCTAATGATGGATCTTCTATTCAACTAATAATGTTTTTTGGTGCACCTGCTGCAACAGCGGCTTCGTATACAACTTTTGCGGCTTCAATTGTGCATTTTTTTGCTCCTGGGTGGGGTGATATAACTATTGCATTTCTTGTCTTTATACTAATTAAACATTTAAATATCGCAGTTGATGTTGGGTTGGTCGTTGGTATAACCGCACCAACAATTCCAATTGGTTCATATACTTTTTCTAATCCACCAGGTTCATTTGAATAAAAAGTACCAACAGTTTGTAAATTTTTGTATTTATTATATATAAACTCACTTGCGAAATGATTTTTTATCACTTTGTCTTCTACAATACCCATCGATGTTTCTTCACATGCTAATTTTGCTAATCTTATTCTTTCTACATTAGCAGCTAATGCAGCTTTTTTAAAAATATAATTTACTTTCTCTTGTGAGAATTTTGAATATTCTTCATAAGCTTCTCTTGCTTTTTTAAATACTTCTTCTAATTTATTCATAAGATCCTCCTTTTTTTATTATAAGTCTTTTTAACCTCATTTTAAAAAACTTTCTAAAAAATTTTTTAAAAACAAAAAATCTACTATTAAAATAGTAGATTTTTTGGTGTTCTGGGGAAAGGAATTACATCTCTTATGTTTGCTGCACCAGTTAAATACATGATTAATCTCTCAAAACCAAGCCCAAATCCTGATGATTTATAATAACCAAACTTTCTTAAGTCGTTGTATCAGGATACGGATTTAACATCTATATTCATTTCTTTACACCTCTTCATTAGTATGTTATAGTCATCTTCTCTTTGACTACCACCAACTAATTCTCCAATTCCAGGTACTAATAAATCTATTGCCGCAACCGTTTTATCATCCTCGTTTTGCTTCATATAAAATGCTTTTATGTCTTTGGGATAATCAGTAATAAATGTAGGTTTTTTGAAGTGTTTTTCACATAAGAATCGTTCATGCTCTGTAGCTAGATCTAATCCGAAATCTATATTTTTTTCTATAAAATCTTGACCATTTTTCACAGCATCTTTTAATATATTTATCGCTTCTGTATAAGTAATTTTTTCAAAGTTTGAGTTCTTTACTAATTCTAATTTTTTTATTAATCCTTCTTCAAGGTTTTTATCACAAAATAATAATTCATCATAGCAATTATCAAAAATATAATTCACTACATACTTAACCATATTTTCAATTAAATTCATATTGTATTTCAGATCTTCAAAAGCAACTTCAGGCTCTATCATTCAAAACTCAGCTGCATGCTTAGAAGTGTTTGAGTTTTCAGCTCTGAATGTTGGTCCAAATGTATATACTTTTTTAAAAGCTTGTGCATATGATTCAGCATTTAACTGACCAGAGACAGTCAAACTTGCTTTTTTACCAAAGAAGTCTTTTTCATAATCCCCATCTGATAATGTTGTTACAATAAAAGATTCCCCCGCTCCTTCTGCATCATTTTCAGTAATTATTGGAGAGTTCACATAAATAAACCCATCCTCCTGAAAAAATTTGTGAAGTGCAAATGCAGCTGATGATCTTATCTTAAAAATTGCTTGAAAAGTTTTAGTGCGGGGTCTTAAATGAGATATTTCTCTTAAGAATTCAAGTGAATGTTCTTTTTTTTGTAAAGGATAATCTTGGCTTGCACTATCAAGTATTTCTACTTGTTCAGATTGAACTTCTAACTTTTGTTCTTTATCAGGAGTCAATACGATTTTACCAATCACTCTAATAACTGAACTTATTTTAAGTTGTGATATCAAATCAAAATTATCTAATGAGTTTTTATAAACTACTTGTAGATCACTAAAAGTTGTCCCATCATTTACTACTAAGAATCCTACAGCCTTACCAACTCTATTGGTTCTAATTCTAGCAATAAAATTTACTTTTTCCCCATTTTTTAAATTTGAATTGTTAAATAATTGATTAATTTCCATATTTTTGCTCCTTAAACAAGATAATTTTATAATAAAAAAAAGATTTCTTAAAAATCTTTTTTTTATTCTTTATTTTTAATTTTATTTCTTTCTACTTCAATTAATTCTTTTAGATATGGTTTTATAACTTCTTGTTCTCCACCGTAAACTGCTTGAACACTCTTACCTTTAACAATCACTCCATTGCAACCACCTAATGATTTAATTCCTTCGGCGCTTACGACACTTGAGTCTTTTACAGTTACACGTAGTCTTGAAGCACAAGAGTCTACACTTTCTATATTTTCTCATCCACCTAAGAAATTAAGTATTTTAGAGGCTTTTTCTGCTTGAGCAGCTGTTTTACCTCCACTCGCTTTTTTTTCTTTGAAGTCTTTTTTAGTAAATAAAGTAGATAAGTTAGATCCATCTCTTCCAGGTACCATTACTTTTCCATATTTAACAGCAAAGTAGAATGAGAAGAAATATGCAGGTCCCATTATTGCTCCTATTCATAAAATGTGTAGAGGATTAGTTCCTGCTTTAAATGGTATTAAACCAAATACAATATAATCAATTACTCCTCCTGATACTGTCATTGATGTATGTGTTTTCATTAACCCTGTTAGTAAAAATGATATTGAAGCTAATGGCATATGAACTAAGTAGAATAACCAAGGAGCTAAGAATAAAAATGTAAACTCTATTGGTTCTGTTATACCTGTTAAGAAACAAGTAAATGCAGCTGAGAAATAAATTCCCATTACTTTTTTTCTATTATCTTTTGGCACATTTAATCACATTGCCAATGCAGCCATTGGTAAACCAAACATCATAAATGGGAATTTTCCAGATTGGAATCTACCTAGATTTAATCCCATCTCTGATATTTGTGTAAAGTTAATTAAATCTTGATGTCCTATAACTCAATACATCATTGTTTGATCACCTTTTGGGATTGGGATATTATTAGTTTTTAAATATTCTAATAGTTCTCCTGCGGTTCTAGTACCTAAATCATATGTACTATTGTCAGCTAGCAATTGTTCAAGGTCACCACCCGCTGCAGATCACCATAAGGGTGCATAGAAAACGTGATGTAATCCAAATGGAACTAATGAACGTTCAAATATTTCATATATTCAAGAGTCAGTTCCCATTGGTAATTTACCAGAGTTTTCTCCAAATCAAGCTAGACCTTTACCAATTGGAGGTCAAACAATTAAAAATAAAAATGCTAGTGGAATAACAGCCACGAATGTTATAATTGGTACTAATTTTGAGCCTGAGAAGAAGCTTATTGCAGATGGTAACTGGGTTTTGTGAAACCTATTATACATTCACGCTGAAATTGCTCCTACAAAGATTGCTGCAAAAACACCTGTATTCAAAGATTGAATACCTAAATTAGGTGTAATTAGATTTTTACTTACATTAGTGTACCATAACATATCAAATCCACTTTCACGTTCCATTAACAAAGCGGATTGAAGTCCGTTGAACGCAAGGAAACCAACTACAGATGTAATTGCGGCTACCCCTGAGTCATTTGTATATGCAATAGCCACAGATATACAAAACAATACTGGTAAATTTCCAAATGCCACATCACCCATAGTATTTAAAACTTTACCAAAAAAGTATAATCCTTGATATCCATCAATTATATTATTATTATTTATAATAACATAATCGTTTACAGCATTTAAATCACCATTATATATACATAAATTTGCAATTGTTGCACCAACACCAAGAAAAATACCAGCTATTGGTAATAAGGCTATTGGAAGTAAAAAAGCTTTACTTAACTTTGATAAAGTCGGCATTATACCACTGCCGAGTTTTTTTAAGTGCTCTTTAAAACTTCTTTTAGCTTTTTCTTCTTTTAGTTTTTCTTTCATATTACTTATCCTTTCACAAGTTTATTATAAACCAATAAATGGAATTTTTATATTTTTATAAAAGAAAACCGAAAAAACTTCCAATTGCTAATACTAAACAAAAAACTGCAGAGTATTGTAAAAGATGTTGTTTAGTAAATCCTCAAATCCCTTTATCTTTTATAGATAATTTTGAAGATTTAATTGAGTTCTTTTTCTTTAAAGTAATATCGATAATAAAAAGTATTATTGCTAATACTAAAAATATGATTGCACATATTAAATAAACATATTTTTGATTCATTATTTGCACACCCAGTATATTATTAACTCCATATTACCCATAAAAAATAACTCCTCTAAATTTGAATTGCAAATTGCCGACTCCCCCATTTTCATCTTAAATCCATTTACCGAACCTTCACCGCTTATAATAGTTAGGTTAAGTCATAATGCATTTTTTGGCTTCGAGAAGGTTTTTTTATTTATAACTTTTAGTTTATATAAAGAAAAAAAATCTGAGTTAAAATCAAAATTATCTTTATTTTGAATAACATTATCTTTAACATCTGGTATTTTAATATTATTTAATGAGTCCTCAATGTGAAGCTCTCTAAGTCTACCATTATCAATTCTATTATAATCATAAAGTCTATAAGTAATATCGCTTGATCTTTGTAACTCGAAAACAGTTAAACTTGGTGTGATTGCATGGATTTTGCCTGGCTCAACATATAAGAAATCACCTTTATTAACATGTTTTTCTTTTAAAATTTCACTTCATTTGTCATTGACAACTGCATTTTTAAATTCTTCTAAGGTAGTTGCTTTATGACCATATATTATCCTTGCATTATCAGGACAATTCATTATATATCAACATTCAGGTTTTCCTAAGGATTTGTGTTTTTTTAAGGCGTAGTTATCATTTGGATGAACTTGTACTGATAAATAATCATTTGCTGTAATAATTTTAGCTAAAATAGGAAATTGCTCTTGATAATCACCAAAAAAAGATTTATTTTTATTAAAAAAATCTAGTAAAGAAACTTTTTCGCCATTAATTTGTAATCATGATATACCGTTTGGATGAGCACTTACTATTCAAGCTTCTCCAACTTTTTTATCACCAATATCAAAACCATAGTTTTTTAACTCATTTCCTCCTCATATTTTTTCAGAAAAATATGGAAGAACTTTTATTATATCCATATATACCCCCTATGAGTCAGAATTCATATAATGATAGATTAATAAATCATTTAAATAGTTAAAGGGAACAGAATTTGAAATATGACCCTTATAAATTGATTCATCGGGATTATCGACAATTAATGTATGAATTGATGATAAATATTGAACAATGTTCGGTGAAGCAATTTTTCCAGAAATATATATGATTTTTCTATTCATAATACCAATATCTGTAATAAACTTATCTAATCTACTTGAATTACCATATCTTGTAAAGAATATAAAAACATCATTTTCTCTTGAACTAGCAGTTCTTTGATTCAATGTATCTTGATCTGAATCAAGTAGGAAAGTATCTAAATTATTTTTATATAAAAAATTAGATAATTCCTGAGCGGGCCCTGATAGTAAATTTTCTCAATAACAAATAAAAGCTCTTGAAGAGTTTTTTAAAACAGTAAGTGTTTGAAAAATATCTTTTTTTTCTATTAAAGCATAGTTTTGCTTAATAATATTTATATAACCTTGTACAACATTTTCGTCATTTTTAGCTACATTAATCTTTTGGTTTTCTACATCATTTGCTAATGAAATTGCAAAGTCGCGGAATCCTTTTATATTTAATTTTTTTAATAATCCATATATTGCACTATAACCTGTACCGGCTTCTTGCGCCATTCTTTCAATTTTCATATTAGTATCAACTATTTCTTTTAGATGACTTCTTATAAAATCTACTATTTTCTTTTCTTTGATTGTTAAATCATTCTCATCAATTGTTGTAAGTTTACTTAAAAACGACCTCATTATAAATCTCCTTATGTTTTATTTATACTTAATATACTCATTGCATAACTCTGCTATCATCGCAGCATTATCAGTACAATATTTTAAATCTGGTAATAATATATTACAAATATTATACTTGTTTCCAATGGAAAAAATTCTACTTCTTAAAAGTTTATTGGCACTAACTCCGCCTGCAAGTGTGATTGTTCTTGGTTTGTATTTTACTATTGCTTTTTCAAAACCATTTAATAAATAATCGATAGCCGAGTTTTGAAAACCGGCACAAAAGTCCTTAATATTAAATGTATTATTTTTTCTATGCTTATTTATTAGATTTATACTTGCTGTTTTTAAACCCGAGAATGAGTAATCTAATTCGTTAATTAAATTTAGTTTTGGAAATTCATATGCAGAAGAGTTTCCACCAAATGTAATTTTATCGATTTCTGGACCACCTGGATAAGGCAGTTCTAAACATCTTGCCACTTTATCATAACATTCTCCAATAGCATCATCAAGTGTAGTACCAACAACTTTAAAATCAAGTGGTTTTTCCAATAGCTGAATTTGAGTATGCCCACCACTTACTACTAAGGATAATACAGGATATTCAAAATCATTATCTATATTTGCAGAATATATGTGACCTTCCATATGATTTAAAGGCATAGTAGGTTTATCTAAATATAGACCAATAGTTTTAGCAACTAATCTTCCAATAATTAAACTTCCAATAAGACCTGGATTATTTGTATACGCTATGTAATCAATATCACTTCATATAACTTTACTTTTTGACACTGCATCTAATATAACTTTTGAAAAGTTTTCAACATGTAACCTTGAAGCTAACTCGGGTACAACTCCCCCATATTTGGTATGATCTTTTATTTGAGTTGAAATTACGTTTGATTTAATTTTACCATTTTCCATAACAGCGACACTAAATTCGTCACAACTTGATTCAATAGCTAGTATTAACATATAAAATTTTCCTTCCAATAAAAAGACCTTATGATAAGGTCTTTTTATATCAAATTATTATTAGACAACCATTCATATGTGTTAATGATTCTTTGATTACTACTTCCTCTAAACTCTAATTGTGGATCATAAAGTTCTTGTACTCATCTACCATCAACTAATGTATCAATCTCTTTTAATATTTCAAATCTATTTCTTTCAACTTCACCATTATCTCTTTGGTTAATAATTTCTTCAATTGTAAATCCAGTATATAATCAAATATTCATAGCCGTTTCTTTCTTAATAACTTTTATCAATTCAAGAACTTCTTTTGCACTAAACATTGGATCTCCGCCTGAGAAAGTGACGCCACTTAGTAATGGATTTGATTTAATTTCGTTTATAATCTGATTTTCATATTCCTTATCAAAATCTCTTCCAATTTTAAAACTTCAACTAAGAAGATTATGACATCCTTTACAAGCATGCAAACATCCAGCAACATAAATTGAATATCTGAAGCCAGGTCCATCACTTATAGTCTCTTTAAAGATTTTAAGAATTCTCATTTTCTTGTTTTAGATGTTTTACTCTCTCTTTTTCTTCGGCCTGTTTACCAGAATTCCAACCATCTAAATCTCCGACAAGATATCCTGTGATTCTTCTCGTTCTAGATATATCATTATTTCCGCACTTTGGACAATCAATTTGTATTAAAGATGTGTAGTGACATTTTTTGCATCTATCAACAGGGTGGTTTAGACTTCCATAATTTATTCCACTACTTTTCATATAATCTATAACCGATAAAATTGCGTGTAAGTTTTTTTTAGCTTCTCCATCAAGTTCGATGTAACTTATATTACCACCTAATGTAATGCTATGATACGCAGCTTCCTTTTGTATCTTTTGATACGCAGATAGATTATAGTATACAGGAATATGATTTGAATTTGTGAAGTAATCCCTTGTAGTAACTTCATTTATAGAACCAAATCTAGACCTTGTTATTTTTGCCATTCTACCAGCAACTGACTCTGCAGGTGTAGCAATTACACCGAAATTTAGATGAGTTTTTTCTTTTCATAGTTCAGATACTTTATTCATTTCCCTAACTACTTCTAAACCAAACTCTTGTGCTTCTTCACTTTCACCATGATGATAACCCAAAAGTGCTTTTAAACATTCTGCTAACCCTACAAAACCGATTGTTAGAGTTCCATTAACAAATACACTTTCAACACTATCACCAGAAGTTAGCAATTGTCCACCAGTTAATACATTATTTCTCATTAGGAATGGGAACTCTTTCGCAACTGCTGATATTTGGAACTTAAATCTATTGTACATTTGTTGGCAAACCACATTTGAAAACTGATTTACTTTTGTAAGAAAATCTGCTTTTATTTTCTCTCTTGAAGTTGTTTCTAAATTGATAAAGTTGTTAACAAGCAATTCTTTTTCTTCAAGTAATTCAAGGGCTATATAAGGTAAATTTAGAGAGGTAAATGATAAGTTACCTCTACCAACACTAGTTTTTTCACCACGGATGTTTTCAAACACTCTAGTTCTACAGCCCATTGTTGCTGGTTCATACATCCATCTATTATCATCATTTTCATTTCATTTTTCATGTTTATTATATGGTTGATCTAAAAACATGAAGTTAGGAAATAGTCTTGTGCTAGTTGTTTTTAAAGCATCTAAGAATAAATCAAAGTTTTTTGATTCTCAATCTTTGACATTATCTCATTCAGACTGACTTAATGAATCAGCTCTTTTTTTATCTTTTGTAGAGAAATTTATTCCTTCTTTAACTTTAAATATAACAATTGGGAAAATTGAAGTTTCTCCATTTCCTAAACCATTTCTTAATGCTTTAAATAATGATTTAATAACTTGTCTACCTTCGTCTGAAGTATCAGTACCAATATTAATTGATGAAAAAACTACTTGATTTCCACCTCTTGAATGTTGTGTATTTAAATTATAAATAAACCCTTCCATTGCTTGGTCAGTATCTGATTCTACCTTTTTATTTGCATTTAATATTAGTTTATTAACAATCTTCGAAGAAATACCATATTTTATAAGTAGCTTTTTGAGATTTTCTACTTTGGTATTATTAAATGATATAAGTTCATTTTGATATACAATTTCTTTAATATCCTGTTCTGTAAATATAGAATCAGAAATTTCTAAGTAGGATATTATATTTTCATATAATCTTTTTTTAAATGATTTGGCTACACCTTTTGCCATAAAATAATCAAATGCAGGAATTGCTTGTCCCCCATGCATTTCATTTTGTGCAGTTTGAAAAACTATTGCTGCTAGTTCTGCATAAACTGCAATTGATTTTGGTTCTCTTATGTGACCGTTTCTTGTATAAAATCCATCTTTAAATATTTCATCAAGGTTATACTGAACACAAGTAGCTGATTTTGTTGCATAATAATCTAAATCATGTATATGGATTAATGATTTTCTATGTAGGTCTGCGTGATGCTTATCAAGAAGATTATCAAGTGCATATTCTTTTGATGTAATTGAAGCAAACTTCATCATCTTACCACTAGGTGTATCACCACTCATATTTGCATTTTCATTTTTAAGATCATTATTTTCAACTGATATTATAGATGATATTTCTTTTGAAATATTTTTTGTATTTGTCATAACTTAGCCCCCAAAAGTGTAAAAAAAACATTTATTTAATACACATAAATCCGTTGTTAAAACTTGAGTTTTAATATTAATTAAATAAGTTAACCGATGATTCTAATGCTAATTCACACATTTTTATAAAATTATTTTGGCGTTCTTCAGGTGTAGTAACTTGCTTAGTGATAAAGCTATCAGAAACAGTAAGTATACAACCTGCTTGCTTTTTTGTTACCAATGCATTAGCAAACAATGCAAAGGACTCCATTTCAACAAGGTCTAGATCATTTTCTTTTGCGAACTCTAGCGAGTCACCCATTCTATAAAAAACATCAGACGAGTGGATTCTACCACTAAATAAATTAATATTTAGATTATCAGCTGTATTTTTTATTGTATTATATACATTATCACTTGAATTTAATATTTTATCATCTATACCAGCGGCTAATTTTGCATAATTATTTTCGCCAAGAGCTTCTTTAACGTTATATATATCATATACATTAATATCTTTATTATAACTACCGGCTGACCCAATTCTAATTATACAATCTACATCATAGAACTTGAATAACTCATATGAGTATATTCCAATACTGGGGCAACCCATTCCACTACCAGCGATTGTGATAGACTTACCTTTATAAGTACCTGTGTACATGTACATATTTCTTACTTCGTTTACTAGTTTATAATCCTTTAAAAATAATTCAGCCATTTTTTTTGCTCTTAAAGGATCACCTGGCATAAGTACAATTTTTGCTACTTCGTCCTTTTTAGCGCTTATATGTGGTGTCATATTAATTTTACCCCTCTACAAATTTATTTTTTTATAATATATAGATAAATTTATTATATATTAATAGAACAATGATATTAAATATTTATTCAAACTTTAAAATAATATAGTTCGGTTATTTACATATATAACTTACCTAGAGATATAGTTATTAAAGAAATAGCTTAGTTTCAATTAAAAAATAAAATTAAAGTAACTAAAGAAATATCAATTAAATAATTATATTGAAATAAGTGCCAAACACTTGGTTTATATAGATGGTAATATCAAAGTTTAATAATATAGAATAATTGATTGAAAAGACTTTTATAAATGAAAAAAGATAAACACCTAAAAAGTTTAGTAAAATTGAAGATTAAACTATAACTATTATAAAAATAAGTAATTAAATTTTAGAATAATTGATTATTGAGAAACTTATGAAATACAAAGTCTGTTATCTAGCAATACTAGTATAACAAAATAAAAATGGATTTATATTTAATTAATAAATTCAAACAATAATTTATCCCACATGCCTTCTTTAACATCCACATACAACTTAAAAAAACTTACTTTAATAATGTTTTTAGCCGATACTTTAAGTCTAGGTTGCACAAATGATTTAAAACTATCAACAGATTATATTTACCAATCTATTAAAAAGTTTGCAGATTATTTTAGTTAGTAAGTACTACAAAAAATATACAAAATATATACAAATATTTTACTAAATATTGTATTGCAATAAAAAAAGTATCATACAAAAAAATGAATTTTGGTCTAAAACAAGTATAGATTCTAAATACTATTAGGAGTTTATAATTTATTTCACACTAATTCTCTTCTTACAAAGATTACAATAAATAAACTTTACAACATTAGAAAAAAATATATAAATACTTTCGGTCATTTAGAAGAATAATATTACAAAGAATCAGTTTAAAAGCATCAAAATATTTGAATAACTGAATGCATAATTACAAATAATAACTCAAAAAAAATATTTATTATTTTTTGCTTTTATAAATTAATATGAGTTAAGTAATTAAAAATAGAATAATTATGATAATACAAGAAAAATATTATTTTTTAATAAATAATTATATTTATAACCTTATCATAATTGTATTTAATATAATCAATAGATATAAATCAAATAATGATGGTGAAGATTTTATTATGATATAGCACTTAAAAATATAAATTTTTTGTATTTATTAAAATAACCTCTTTATACTCAAATATTTGTTTAAACTTTTCAATAATATAATTTATAGTTATTATTTTATATATAATAATGCATAGGTGAAAATAAATGGACTTTAATTTAGTTAAGAAAACGTTAAGAAAACCTATAATCTGGTTTGGGTCAGTGATATTTACATTAGTGTTAATATTCCTATTAATTGTTCTTTTGATACCGATTAGCAAAGAAAATAAAATTGTATTTAGTTGTGTATTCGTATTAAATTTTTTATTGATGTACTTTATATCATGCATACTTAACTTAAGCAAATCTTCTATAAGTTTATTCTACAGAATAATTATTACCAAAGAAGAGTCAAGCGAATACGAAGTAATGATAAAGAAGTCAAATTTCTCTTACATATTTATTACCATACTATTAATATCGACATTTTTTATTGAATTAACAAGTGGCTCAATAATAAAAAAAGTTTCTTGAGAAGAAAATGCTAAAGAAACTTATTGAGTATTTTTAATAATATTTCTAGTTAATCTAATTTATTTTTATTTATATACTGGTGTTACATTGTATCTACTAAATAATAATGCTGATTTTAAAAATAACTACATTGAATTTTATAAGAAATGCAACACTAAAATAAATTCTTAGTTAATTGAATTTTATATATTTTTTTTCCTTGATCCTTAAACTTTATTTCATACTCAGTGGGTATGTTTTTATTTATTTCATTTTGATCTTGATATAAATCATCTGTCTTGTAAATTATTTTAAATTTAGAATCACTTACTTCATTAATTGTAAATAGATATAAATCTTTATTATCGGTTTTTATTTCAATAATTCCACCGACTTTTAATAAATCAAAATATAAATTTAAATAACTTATATGCGTTAAACGATTCTTTGAATGTCTTTTTTTGGGTCACGGGTCAGAAAAATTTAAATATAGCTTACCAATTTTAGTATCTTTAAAATAGTCCTTTATATTTTTTGCATCAATATTTAAAAATCTTAAGTTGCTTTTTAATGTTTTAAAATACTCGATAGCTTTTTTCAAAGCGACTCCAATTACTGTTCTCTCTCTTTCAATTGCTATATAGTTAATTTTTTCATTTAACATTGACTTATTAATAATGAAATTACCTTTTCCACAACCAATCTCTAAATGAATTTCATTATTGTTAATAAATTTATTTTTTGATAGTGAATAATTATCTCCGTTCAAGAATCATGCTTTATTCTCTTCGATATAGCTAATTGTTCAATTTTTATTTCTTAATCTCATTTAATCTCCTATAGTATAAAGCTGCAATAAAAAATATAAGTAAATCCAAAAAATATTGATGTAGAAACAATATCTATAAAAGTGGATAATATTGGAGATGCCATAATAGCTGGATCTCATTTAAACTTCTTAGCCATTATTGGTAATGTACCTCCAACAAGTTTTGAAAATATTAAGCATAAGAACAATGAAACAGAAGTTATTGCTATTGTATATCAAACTATATTGCTCGACACGTCCCCTTTAAATTGTATTGAGTAAAATATTAGTGATCTAATTAAATTTATTATTACCAAAACTATTCCTGTAATTAACGAAACTCTTAATTCTTTTCATAATACTCTTCAATAATCATTTGTTTTAACTTCTTTTAATGATATTGCCCGTACTACCATAGTTGATGATTGTATTACACTATTTCCTGATGTGCTTGAAACAACATTAGTTACAGGTAGAACCATTAAAATAATATAAAATAAACCACTACTAATATCCATTAATTTTATATTAGGATCTTTGCTAATGAATAATTTTAAGAATAAGAAAACAATAGTTTGAGTAAGTGTTGCAAGTGTCATTAAAATAATTAATCATATGCATCTTGACTTCATCATTCTTCAAATACTTGTTTTAAAGTATTCATCTTCTGTCGGCCTAATGGCTGCCATTTTTTGTATATCTTCTGTAACTTCTTCTTCAATTACTTCAAATACATCATCAAATGTAACAACACCAACTAATTTGTTTTGACTATTTGTAACTGGTATGATACTTAATTCATACTTTTTAAATAAATCAATAACTGACTCTTGATCGTCACGAGTATAAGCGGATATAACTCTTTCATTAGTTATATCACTGACTAATGTGTCTCTACTTTCAAATAATAGTGATTTAATATCTACAATACCTTTCAAATTATTTAATTTATCAACAACAAAGAAAAAACTTTGTTCTTCAACAATGTCTTTCTTCTCTTTTAATTCATTTATACATTCCTCTACAGTTCAATTATCTCTTAATCTTATGTATTCAACATTCATGATACTTCCAACAGTATCATCGTCATATTTAAGAATTGTATTAAGTTGTTCTCTAGATTCAGGTGTTGAAGATCGTAATATTTTTTTCACTATGTTTGATGGCATCTCTTCTAATATATCTACAATATCATCACTATAAATATTTTCGAATATTTCGTTTATCTCTTTTGAATTCATTAATGATATAACATTTTCTTGTATTTCAGGCTCTAGATACGGAAATAATTCTGCACTTTGATCAGTTGTCAAAAGACGTAACAAAAGAATTATTATGCTTTCATCTTTTTCTTCTAAAGCTTTTGCTATATCATATGGATAGTATTTTTCTACTAAACTTCTTAAACCTTTGATATCATTTTGTTTTAATAAGAACTCAATCTTATCAATAATTTCTTTTTTTTTCGAATCTATGCTCATATATTTCCTTTATTTTTTTAATAAATAATTTAACTCTTCTGGGACTTTTGTTTTAATTTCAGATGAACTACCAATTAAGTCACCAAGAAAATAATTTAATCCATACTCTTTTAATCTTTTGTATATTATATAACTATTTACTCCTGTTACAATAATTTGTGCCTCAATTTTTTTAGATATTTTGTAAACTTCATCAATAATTTTTTTATATGCGTCTGTATTTGTTATATTTTTTGCAATTTCAGATTCTAAAAAAATATAGTCAGGCTCATAACATTGTAATAAACTATAATCTGAAAACTCACTACCAAAATTTGACACTGATATTTTTATTTTCAAACTTTTAAGAAACATAATATTGTTTTTTAAAACTAGCTTACTATTAATTTCCTTATCTATTTCAAAATTAAATACTATGTTATTGATATCTAGTTTAAAACTTTTCATTTTTAAAATGAACCCATCTTTATCAAACTCTGCACTTGATAAATAATCACTATCATAATTAATAAAGACAAGTCCGGTCGTTTTATTTTGTAATGTTTTTTTTGTATAATCTTTAAGTGAGTTAAGACATATAAATCTTAGGAATAGACTGGATAACCCCATATCTTCTATTTGATTTTTGTACTTTAAAAAACTTTGAGAATTAAACTCTTCTCCATTTATCATACCGTTCATAAAAAACCCGAGATATGATTCTTTTTGTAAATCATAAATAGGTTCATAGATTGTAGTATGTAAGTTTAAGTTTACAACTTCATTTAGTGATGCAAGTCTTCTATTTCTATTTTTTTCAGAAAGTATAACATTTGGTTCTGCAATACTATTATCATTATTTTTTATTGTAAGTTGGTTTTTTATTAAGTAACTATTTAAATCATTTAGTTTATCTAGATCATTTGAATGTAGACCGTAAAAACTTGAAACTGATTTCAATTTCATTTTAATTTCATAATTACTTAAAAGAAATTCTGTTTTTATTTTTTTCAATAAATTAAATAATTTTATTACATCAAAGTTCTTTCTCATATCGTTTATATTTTCAATGTTTATTGGAATAAATACACCAAATGTTTTATAGTTAGGTTTAAAAAAAACAACTTTCTTAAATGATTCAGAAATACTTTTGTATGCATTAAAAGATATACTACTTACAATATAATCCTTAATAACATTACTAACTTTCCTTTCTAATTTCTCAAGTCCTGGAATATAAAAATTGCAATAAATGCCATACTTTATTTTTTCTTTTTCTATTAAATCGAAAATCTGACTATTTGTGGAAGCAAAATTAAGATAATACTCATTTTCATAAACAACAATATTTTGTAGCTTTAAAGCATGCTTATAAATCTTTTCAACTGTTTGACAAATTAAATATACTAAATATATTCCAATTAAAATAAATAAAACATTTATTATTTCTAATTTTAAACTATATGTTTTTTCTTCAACTATAAATATAACTAACATAGTTATAAAAACTACTAATATTGTTGAACTAACTATAAATCACTGAGATAACTTATTGTAAGCATATTTTTTTATAACACTACCAATAAAGGGTATTAAATATAGAATAATTATTAGTATTTTAGTATACTGATCATCAACTGTACCAAAGTATTGTGAAAATAAACTTGAAAATAATAAAAAATTTAGTGTATTTCAAACTAAAATTCCAATTGAAGCGTATCAACTAACAAATAGAACTGCAATAAAGTATGAAATAATTGGAATAAACAAAGTTAAATGTAAATCACTTTTAGGTTCTCTAACTATATTTGTAATTGCAATAGAGAATGTAGAAATGAATCCAAATATAACTCCTCAAAATATTTGATAATATAAACTAATTTTTTTAAAAATATGTCTTGTAAAACCTCAAGATACTAAATAAAATGAAATGTTAATTATAGAAAAAGAAAGAATAATCAATATCGTTGGTCATATATCAAACACAATAATCACTAGCCTTTCTTTTTTTAAAATTAGCATAAAAAAAATGGTGGAGATGGCGGGAATCGAACCCGCGTCCAAAATACTCCAACCCATAGCGTCTACAGTTTAGAAAGTTTTGATTAATCTATAAAAAATAAAACTTACAAAAATAGTTTATAGATTTTGTGAAGTAATTTCGATTAACCTTCTCACAATAAGTTAATCTATTATGCTAGGTAATACGTCATTAAATGAAGCATAAACACATTTACTAACGTTGAATGCTATAAGTAATAAATACTTATTAAGCTGCTAATGCAACTCCAGCTGATGCATTATTGATCATGAATGCTGGCATTTCAAATTCATTTTTGTTTTCGTTTGCATTTTATCAAACCTAGAAGTATTAAGGTTTACCAAACCACTGCAACTATAGGCGAAAATATCCTGTCGAGACCGGGACACCCCCATATAATAATTATAAATAAAATTTTCTAAATGTATTATACTTTTCTAAAATATTTTAATTTTATTTAATAAAAAAGAGGCCTATTCCACATATCCTCACTTACACTAATTAAATCTTTTTTATTTTTCTTTCTATCTCTCTTTTTTTGATAACTTCTCTTTTGTCATAAAGTTTTTTACCTTTTGCAAGTCCAATTTCTAATTTGGCATAATTACCTTTTAAATATAACTTTAACGGAACTATGGTTAACTTTTCCAACATTACTTGTTTAAGAATTTTTTTGATTTCCTTTTTGTGTAAAAGTAAAATTCTATTTCTTGTTGAATCAAAATTTACATTATTAGCAAATTCATATTTCTTTATATTCATATTCAATATTTCAGGAATTCCTCGTCTTATTAAAATAAATGACTCATCAATTGAAACATTTTTTTCTCTTATGGATTTAATTTCCGGTCCTGTTAAAACAATTCCAGCTTCGTATGTTTCTAATATTTGATAATTGAAATAAGCTTTTTTATTTTTTAATAGTACATGCTCCCCCATATTAACCTCTTAACTAACAAGTTCAAAATCTATTACTCTTTTTTTTACGTCTGCATTTTTGACTCTTATCTTAATAATTTGTCCTAATCTTAACGTGTTATTATTTTTATTTATCATTATACTTTTATCAGTATCATAAACATAGTCTTTTAGTTCCGATATATGAACAAGTCCTTCTACACAATTAGAAAGTTGCACAAATATTCCAAACTTTAATACTGCAGAAATAACGCCTTGATACTCTAAATTTATTTTATCCTTCATATACTCACACATACAAACTTTGTTAACTTCTCTTTCAGCTGAAACTGCATTTTTTTCCGTTTCATTAATTATGTTTGACGCTTTAACAATAAACTTTTCATTATTGATTAATTTCTTTTCATTAAAATCTTTTTCAATTATGTATTGTTTTAAGTATCTATGCACTAGTAAGTCGCTATATCTTCTAATTGGCGAGGTAAAGTGCGTATAACATTCACTTGCTAAACCAAAGTGACCAATATTATCTAATCCGTATTCTGCTTTTTCCATAAATCTAAGCAATGTGATGTTTATAACTTCTCTTTCGGTTTCATTTTTAACTTGCTCTTCAATATCTTTTAATGCTACTTGTATTTTTTTAGGATTTAATTTTTCTTTATCATTTAGTTTTGCATTAATTCCTAGAGCCCTCAAAGATGCATGTCACTCAATTAAACTATCTTCTTTAGGTAAATCGTGATTTCTATAAATGAATGGTAACTCTTTATCAAATATTATTGTTGCAACAGCCTCGTTTGCACTAACCATAAAATTCTCAATAAGTTTTTCACTTATACCTCTATTTCTTTTAACAATATCTACAACATTAAAGTCTTTGTCTAAAATAATTTTTGGTTCTGATATTTCAAACTCTATTGAACCTCTACTTTGTCTTTCAACTTCAATTAAGTGATGAAGTTTTTTTGCTTCGTGAAGCATATCTAATACTTCTTTATTTCTTTTATGAGGGTTTTTGTTATTAAAAATATCGTTTACTTCTTTATAAGTAAGTCTCGCTTTTGAATTCATTATAGACTCGTAAACTTTTTTCCTTTTTACTTTTCCATTCTTATCAAAAATAATCTCTGCAACCATACATAACTTATCTTCGTTTGGGTTTAAACTACAAACACCATTAGATAATTTTTCTGGTAGCATTGGAATAACTTTGTTAGCCAAATACACTGAATTACCTTTAAACAATGCATTATTATCGAGTTCTGAATGAGGCCTTACATAATAAGATACATCAGCAATTGCAACGATAAGTTTATAATTGTCACCGTTTTTTTCGACATAAATTGCATCATCTAAATCTTTTGAGTCTTCACCATCTATTGTAACTAAACACTTATCAATAAGTGAGTTATTTTTTCTTCTAGCAACTTCTTCACTATTATAATTTATTGGTATTGCTACTTCTTCTGCTTGCTTTAAAGCTAATACAGAAAATTCTGGTTTGATATTAAATTCATAAGCAATAGATACAATTCTATCAATTGCTTTGTTTGAATTACCTATAACTTTTTGTATTCTAACAAAGAGTTTTTTATCTCTTACATCCAATATTTTTGCTTTAAGAATTAAATCTACTTTTAATGAGAAATCTTTTTGGTTAACCATAACTATTCTATAATTTTTAAATCCTTGTTCACTTGGAATGAAGTCAATGAATCTTCCGCACTTGCTTTTAACAAGTTCTCCAACAAGTGACAACTTAGTTCTGTTTGATATTCCCTCAATATTTGCTTTATAACGATCATCTGACTCTTTTTCAATAGTATATACTACTTCATCAGTGCTTATACAACCATTTAATGAATTTGGTGCAACAAAAAAATCTTCTTCAAGATTGTTGTAGTTTTTGACAAATCCAAACCCTTTATCATTAATTCTAATAGACCCTATTTTATATTTATCTCCAATGTAAAAAATCTTATTATCATTTGTTCATCCAACTAAGTATTCTTCTTTTAATTCTTTTAATTGATTGGTAATTTGATCTTTGTTTTGAGATAAATTAGCTAATATATCATTTAATGTTGTAAGTTCATTTGTTTTTAAGAAATCAATTAACTTATCTTTCATACAAATATGTCCTCTATGAAAAAACACTATTTAAGAATAGTGTTTGTTATTATACCTATTACTATTGTTATTACAAATAAAATTATACCCAAACTAAACATTCAAATTGACATTGTTTTATCAGTACCTCTTTCTTTTGAGTTAGAGAATA
Source organism: Spiroplasma corruscae (assembly GCF_002237575.1). Taxonomy (NCBI): domain Bacteria; kingdom Bacillati; phylum Mycoplasmatota; class Mollicutes; order Entomoplasmatales; family Spiroplasmataceae; genus Spiroplasma; species Spiroplasma corruscae. Next base: position 71,791 of record NZ_CP022535.1, on the reverse strand, counting down.
GTTCATCATTACCACCGTTTAGTGCGCTCAAACCTGTCTGAGAGCTTTTGTTTTGAACCAAACCAACTACAATCATCAGTATAGATATTATTAATGCTATAACTTCAAATACAAGTACAATTTGATTAGACAGTTCTTTTTGTGAAGCTGTTGCTAATAAATTCATACCCTACCTCCATTCAATATATATATCTTACTATAATATTTAATTAATTTATAAAAAACATATATGAATTCATTATAAAATATTTTATATGATATAAAATATTTAAATATATATTAAGAGAAGGTGAATTTATGCAATGACTAGATTTAGTATTTAAATTATTACAAAAAATATTTAGAACTAACTCATTTAATAGAAAATACAAGGTGCTCAAGAATAAAAAGTTTAAAACTATACTTAAAAACAAGAAATGACAAGTCATTGATTTAAGAAATAAAATAGAATTTGAAGAGCATCACCTTATAAATACAACTAATGTACCTGCTTGAACATTTAATTTTAATTATTTTAAATTAATAGATAAAAATAAAAAAATACTTCTTATTAGTAATGACTATAGAAGTAATTTATGAATATATAAAAACCTTAAAAGAAAAGGATTTAATGTAAGGCTTTTAGATACGGGCTATAAGAACATAAGAAACTTAGAATCCTATGATAACTTTACAAATGTAGTAATATATTAATTACTTTGTAAAAAGAATTCTGTTAAATCTATGTCTAAACCTCTTGCTAATTTCTCGATTGCTTTTAATGAAATGTTTCTTTTACCTCTTTCGGCATCAGAAATATAATTTTTATGTAATCCTGATCTGAAACTTAATTCTTCTTGAGTAATTCTTGCATTCTGTCTCAAACGTTTCATATTTTGGCTGAAAATTTCTAAAATAGTATTTTTTTCCATGTTTTAACCTTTCTTTATTTGATTGAATATATTGCTTATAATTTTAAACAAATTGCTTACTCCAGACTTAGATATTTTTAGATTGTTTTCTTCTAAAATCTGAACTAAATCAGAAAAAGAAGCATCTGGATTTTTAAGACGTGCTTGTGCTAATTTTTGAGCTTTTATTGGCAACTTACCAAATAGCCCTTGTTTTTTTATAAACTCTATTTCTTTAACTTGCCTACTACCGGCTATAATTGTGTTTTTTTGATTATGAATTTCGATATTTAAATATCTATTTACATTGTTTTTTAAATCTCTATCAATTCTTGTATTTTCGAAAGCCATAACTGACTCAGATGCATCAATGAATTTTAAAAAATCTGATACCAACATTGATTTTTTTATGTAAGCTACCGAGTTGTTTCTTCTTTGAACTATTTTAAAATCAAAGTTATACTGATTCATTAAACCTACAAAATAAGAAGATTCTTCTTCTGATTTAAATTGTAATTCTAAATGGTAGTTAGAAGTTTCTGGAGAGTTGACACTACCTATTGCAATGAACAACCCGGACACATATGCTCTAACTAAATCTTGATGCTTTTCAAATGTATTATTAATTTCAAACTCTTTAACTTTAACAACTTTTTTATTATCATTAAAATTATAGACTTCAAAACTTTCTAAAAAGTTTTTCACATTTTTGGATATTAATATACGATAAAGTTTTTTATTTGATACATTTACTGGTAAATCAATAACAGTGGTTTGGAAGTCTTCTTGATAAAAGTTTTTTAAAAGGTTAAACACTCCCCTTATTATTTTATTGCTACTACTCGATAACTGAAATAAGACTTCATTATCATTATATATCAATTCTCCATTAAATTTTAAAAACCCTAACAAAATCATACGCATTTGTTTCTCAGTAAAATTATGATTTAAAATTTCTTCTTTTACTTTTAAAGCAAAAGACATTATTTTTTATTCTTTTTTTCTAATTGCTTAGCAAGCTTTTCTTTAACTTTTTGAAATTTTAAATCTTCTAATTGATTTTTTATTATAGGTTTTTCCTTAACTTCTAACTTTTTACCATTAACACTATTTATGATAAAGTATTTTTGTTCATAAATATATCCTGGTTTTCTGAACACATATGGTAGTAAAAACTGAGCCAAGAACATTATAACCAATCCAGAAAACGCTGTCAATCCAATTAGTGTTAATGATAAAGTTTTTTGGTACATAATAAATAAATGATCATCTGGTCTATCTAACTCAAGAATAAATCTAATTAAATTTCAAGCTAGGAAATACCCCCCAAATTCAACACCACACCTTGTTAGCATGTATTTATTTGGGTTGTTAGTATCTAATAATAACTTTCCTTTTTTAAACCTTCTAATAATTGAGTTTTTATTATTTATTTTAGTAACATCCTCAATATATCTATCTTTTTGCTTTTCATCAAAATTACTAATAGTTGCTTCATCTCAAACTTCTCAATATGTCTTTTTATCAGGCTCAACTTTTCTTGTAAAGAAGTTTCTAAATGAGTATTTTAAATCAAATTGATATTTATCAGGATTTACTTTTCAAGGTTTTTTCCCAATTCATCTGCCAATAAAAGGTATTATAAGCGTAATTAATATCCAACTAAGCAACAAAGCAAGAGATTCATACAGAAATATTGGGTGCATTACATAAACTTGTCCATTTATTAAACCATTTGTATCGCTTCCAGAGTATGTGAAAGCCATATTATCTCTTATTACTTTTGGCAATCAAGACATAACAGAACTATCTTCGTAAAGTCCTACAGGCTTACCAAATATTTCGTGATTAAAGAAATTACCTCAACGCCCTATTACTTGTCCTAATAATACATTGGGAGCAATTGCATCCGCGTAAACTCATATTGATACCTTGCTTTTCTTTGATACAAAATTAAACATTATTAAACCAACTATTACAGTTCCTAATATGGCCCCGTGTATTGACATCCCTGGTTTTCAAAAAGCAAAAAGCCCAAAAAAACCTGCTCCGCCTGCGTTATTTCCGTTTTCTGCATTTAATTTACCAAAAAAACTAGCTCCGAACAAACCTACCGGTACTACAATAATAGCAGCGATTCACAATTCTCTAAAGTTTAATTTTTTTCTATAAAATTGGACTGCACAACCTAAAATTGATAAGATAACGCCTAACGTCATTGTTAGAGCATAAATATGGACAATTCCATAATCAGGATAAACTCTTGATCCAACATTAGCTTCATGTCAATCATTTCCCTGGATTCAGTTTGTTAACATATAATCACACCTTTATAACCTTGTAATTTTATCATAAGTTGCGATTAATTAGTTTAGATTTTCAATATATTTGACAGCAAACTGACCTGCTATCGCACCATCCGAAACTGCTGTTGCTATTTGTCTAAAAGGTGTAACTCTTACATCACCAGCTGCAAATAGTCCTGGAATAATTGTTTCCATTTTATCATTTGTAATTATGTAACCATCATTATCTAGTATTTCTTTATTATCAACAAATGTGGTATTTGGGTTATGACCAATAAATGGAAAAATTGCAGCAACTTTCATTTCCTTAACTTCGTTTGTTAATAAATTTTTGACTAGAACAGCGTTTACAAATGAATCTCCCTTAATTTCTGTTACAGCACTATCTAAAATAAACTTTATTTTACTATTACTTTTTGCTTTTTCTAAAGACTTTCGATCTACTCTAAATTCTTGTCTTCTATGAACAATATATACTCTACCAACAAACCGAGTTAAAAATATTGCTTCTTCGATTGCAGAGTAACCGCCACCGACAACTATAACTTCTTGATTTTCCTTATAAAAAGCACCATCACAAGTCGCACAGTAAGAAACACCTTTACCATAATACTCTTTTTCTCCAGGTATACCAAGTAAATTTTCTTTTGTTCCAGTAGCAATTATTAGTGAGTATGATTTTATAACTTTCTTATTTGATAATGTAATCGTAAAATAATTTTCTTCTTTGAAGAAATTCAATATTCCACAACCGGCTTCTATAGCACCGAGATTTATTGCTTGTTCATAAAAATGATAGCCTAGTTCTGGACCTTTTATAGTTTTAAAACCAGGATAATTTTCAACTTCATCAGTCTTCATTACTTTACCACCTGGTACTGAGTTTTCTAAAATTAATGTTTTTAAACCCGCTCTACAAGAATAAATAGCCGCAGAAAGTCCTGCCGGACCCTCTCCGACTATAACTAAGTCATAATCAATGTTAATAAGATTTTTCATAAAGTCATCCACTTTCCCTTCATTTTTTTGGTGCGATAAATTGTGCACTAATGAACATTACAATTCCAAGAACTAATATTCCTATAAGTGATAAATAATTTAATACTGGTATCATTTTTACAGATAATTCATATGGATCTCTAAACGAGTCTAATATAATTCTAAGTACTGAGATAAATATTACATAAATTGAACTGTATGTTCCAGCATGAAATATAAAATAGTTATTTGGATTATTTATTTTATATAACTCTTTTGAATCTCTTTTTATAAACTCTTTAAAACTTGATTTATTTTTTTTACTATAAATAAAATCTTGATTACTTTTCAAAATACTTAACTCTTTTGTATATTTATCTTTTGTATACTCTTTTTTTTCTTTCATAATTTTGATTTTATTTTTAAAATTCGATTTAAGTTTTTTGTAAGTATTAAGTGCTTTTAACTGGTTTTCTTTTTTATCTAAAATAACTTTTTGTAGTTTTTGTGAACTAATATAATCTGCCTCATATAATGTAAAAGCTTTACGTCACATCCAATTACTTTTTAAACTTAACTCTCCTTTTGAATTTTTTAAATAAAGTATCGGAGATTGAGTTTGGTACTCTCTTAATTTATCAATACTAATTCATCTTACTTCTTTATTTTTTTTACAAGGGAATGCATAAGGATCAATTTTATATGGTTTTTTATTTACAAGTTTTCAGATGTTTGGAATTATAAAAACTAATATAATTCAGAATATTAGAGTTGCAAAAGACTCATATAAAAATAACGGTTCTCTAAATTGAAGATAGTTTAACTCTTCACCAGTTTGTGGATTTCTAAAGTAAAATAATCTGTGTCAAATAAAATCAGGCAATCAAGTAATTTTACCCATGTTATAATCAAGTATTTTCTTCCCCATTATCTCATGATTGAAAAGATTTCCTCATCTCCCAACTGATTGTCCTAATAAAATATTTGGGACTATGCAATCTGCGTATGTTCAAATTGATATTTTAGTCACTCTCTTTTTATGTCAAAATCAGATGAATGCAGCTGTTGACCCAAATAACATACCTCCAAAAAAACTAAGACCAGGTTCTCAAAAGAAAAAAAGTCTATATATTTTTCAATCTTCATCTGTACTACCAAGTTTTCCAAAGAAACTTGCACCAATAACCGCTACTGGAATAGAGATGTAAATCCCATTTACAAAATCTTTTAGCGGTATTTTTCTTAATCTTAAACTTATTATAGAAGCCACAACAACTAAAATAACTCCAGAGAGAACAAAAATGGAGTAAAGAAAAGAAAGACTGTCAGAATATCTACCATCTCCTTTTGGAAATATATCGCTAGGTATTTCTTCTCCATTCTTTCATTGAAAACTTGCAAAAATATTAATCACTGTACTTCATCGCTCTTTCTGTAATTATATCGATTTCATCTTGATATTGTGAGTTTTGTTTAAGTTTTAATTTTGCAACAGCGACCTCGATAATATTTGGAATATTTCTACCAGTTGCTACTGGTACTTTAATATAAGGTACTTCAGCTTCAAGTAAAGGATACATTTGAAAATCGCTACCAATTCTGTCATACTCATCTGAACCATTGTTTTTAAATTGTGATAATTCAATAACTAAGTCTATTTTTGTATCATTCATTATTACTTGATAACCATTTGTCTTAGATACATCAACTATACCAATACCTCTAACTTCTACCAAATTTTTTAGAATTTCATGACTCTTACCATATAATTCATTAAACTTTCTCACAACAACAATTCTGTCGTCTCCAACAAATAAATGATTTGCCTTAATTAAGTCTAAGGTAATTTCTGATTTACCGATACCAGACTCACCAATTAATAAAACGCCTTTACCAAAAACATTTACTAATGAACCATGAACTTCAATGCTTGGTGCAAAATAATCATCCATAAACTCTAACAAGTTTTGAGTAAAATTACTTGTTGAGTCACTTTCAGATCTTACAATTAAAACATTTTCTTTTACTGCTGTTTGTATTAATAAGTCATCTTCAAATTTTTTAGTAACTATAATTAAAGGGACATTTTGTCTAAACAGGTTTTTATATCTATCTATTCTATCTTCTGGCTTAAAGTTCATGATATACTGATATTCCTTTGTAGACATCATTATAACCCTATGAGCCTTTTGCCCTTCTTCAAAATAACCTGCTAATTCTAAACCAGCCCTGTTAACACCATATACTTCTATCACTCTTTCTTTCATTAGATCATTGTTAGAAAGTATTTCTAAATTAAAGTTATTTATTATATCTTTTACTTTTAATTTTCTCATCTTTATACCTTTTCACTTATTGGATTTTGCGTCTTTCTTTTTAAAGACCCTCTATAACACCACACATCACTCGTTGTTCATTTATTTAGAAGTGGTTTTAGTGCATGGAACGAAGTATATACAAAGAAAATATATATAGAAAGTGCTATTGGCAGTTTTATAATTTTTGCAACTAAATCTAGTCAAGCGGCATTGCCTTTTCAAGACATCATTCATATTTGATTTAGTACTAAACTCTGAAATATATACACGAAAGAATATATTGCTATAACTTTTGCAAATATATAATTTCTATTTTTAAAAATAAAAACTAAAGAACCGGCAAGCCCTAGTAAGGATTTGCAAAGCATATACCCGCAATGGTAACCATAACTATTTGGTATTAATATAGTCATTAAAGTGTCGGTACAAATACCTGCAATTACACCACAAAGTGGACCAAATAACATTCCTACTAGGAAAATAATTCAATCACCAAAAGCTAGTCTAATATTAAACCCACCAAATATTAAATCTGATAATCTATATGATAAACCAGTCATCACAGCGCTTAAAGAACATAGCATTGATAAAACAGCTATGTGTTTTACACTTATTTTTTTAAATGTAAAACCTTCAATTCATAATGAAATGAAAAATACTATAATTAAACCTAAAGCTCCAATAACATTAGTTCAGATGTATCAATAACCCATTTATTTATTGCTCCTATATCATTCCAAAACTTGTGGTATGAAATAAAGACTTCCACAAACTACAATATTATTGTATATGTTTTTATCTAAAAATGATTGTCAATTATCAATGAAGGTATACTTTCCCTTAAGTTCATTTGGAACTATTCACGATTTTTGATGATTAAATTCAGTTATATAGATATTTTTAAATTTTTTCCTTAAAAAGTTTAAAGAAGTTAAATAATCTTTATCTTTACTAGAAGCATAAACTAGTTTAAAGTTTTTATACTTCTTTGCATCTTTAGTAAACTTCATTAGTCCATCAATGTTATGACACCCATCAATTAATAATAAAGGTTTTTCTCTTAATATTGTAAATCTTCCGATTGGTGGAATAAATGTACTTACTTTTATTCCAAGGTAATCTAATACCTTTTTTGCCAGTCCTACATTTGCCTTTTGATAACTTATATTCGATTTAGCTTTTTTTGTATATACAATGTTTAAACTTGTATACTTATTTATTATCTTTTTATATTTAATATTATCATTGCTAATAAAAACAGGGTTATTTAACTTAGTGATATTTATTTTGTGATCAATAATTTCTTCTATAGTATTACCAAGCAACTCTGTATGGTCAAAACTTATTGAAGTTAAACATACAGCGACTTGGTTGTTAAATAGATTTGTACAATCTAATTTACCACCAATACCAGCTTCAATTACGGCATATTCTACCCCTTTAGCATTAAAATAAACTATTGCTATAAAAGTCCAGATTTCAAAGAATGTTAGTTCATATTCTAGAAAAGTTTTTTTATTATCTTCATAAATTTTTTTAAGAGATTCATCGTCAATATATTGTCCGTTTGCTTGTACTCTTTCATTTTGGTATATAAAAGCAGGTGATATAAATAATCCAACATTTTGATACTTAGTTCTTAAGCCATCATAAATAAATTTTGATGTTGAACCTTTTCCGTTTGTACCAACCACATTTATTACTTTTATATTATTTTGTGGATTACCGACATCTTCAAGTAGCTTTTTTAAGTTATACTTTTTTCTAAATAAAATTTTTGTCTCTATAAAACTTTCATCAACTCTAATCATTTAAATATCCTTTTAAATATTTTGCTGTAAAACTTTTATCGCTCTTAATAATTTGTTCTGGTGTTCCTGTAACCAAAACTTCTCCGCCATTATAACCGCCTTCAGGTCCTAAATCAATGACATAATCAGAAACTTTTATAAAGTCTAAGTTATGCTCTATTGTTAAAACTGTATTTCCTTGGTCTACTAAAATATTTAATACTTCAATTAATCTTTTGACATCATCTATGTGAAGTCCAGTAGTAGGTTCATCAAGAAGGAAAAGTGTTTTACCAGTTTGTTTTTTTAATAAGAATGTAGATAATTTAACTCTTTGAGCTTCTCCCCCTGATAAAGTTGTTGCATTTTGTCCAAGTTTAATATAACCAAGTCCAACCGCTAAGATCGTTTCAAGTTTTTCTTTTATTTTTGGAATATTTTCAAAAAAATCATTCGCTTCTTTAACAGTCATATTTAATACATCTCAAATGTTTTTTCCTTTATATTTAACTTGTAAAGTTTCTTCATTATACTTACGACCTTCGCAAGTTTCGCATACTACTTCAACAAATCCGAGAAATTGCATGTCAACTCTAATGATTCCATCACCTTGGCATGCGTCACATCTTCCACCAGGAACATTAAAACTAAATCGCCCTTTTTTATAACCTCTAATTTTAGCTTCTGGAACTTCTGCATATAAATCTCTAATATCATCAAATACAGAAGTGTAGGTAGCAGGATTAGATCTTGGGGTTTTTCCAATAGGGTCCTGTGATACATATATTATTTTATCAATATTTTCATACCCTTTAATTTTTTTGTACTTACCAGCTCTAATTAACTCTTTATGTAACTCTTTTTTTAAACCTTTAAAAATGACTTCCTCAACTAAAGTTGATTTACCACTACCACTAACACCTGTAACTGTTATAAATTTACCAAGCGGTAGAGTTATATCTATATTTTTCAAGTTATTTTCAGTCGCTCCAATAACCTCAATTTTTAAGCCATTACCACCTCTTCTTTTTTTGGGGACTGGTACAGATAATTTTTTTGATAAGTACTTACCAGTTATAGAGTTCTCGTTTTTACAAATATCATCATAGGTACCTTGAGCAACTATTTCCCCACCATCAATACCAGCTCTTGGGCCGATATCAACTATTCAATCAGCTTCCATCATTGTGTCTTCATCATGCTCAACCACAATTAAGGTATTTCCAAGGTCTCTAAGTTTTTTTAGTGTTAGAATTAATTTATCATTATCCCTTTGGTGTAAACCAATTGATGGTTCATCTAGTACATATAAAACTCCTGACAACTTTGAACCTAATTGCTTAGCCAATCTTATTCTTTGCGACTCTCCACCGGATAAAGTTGTTGCAGATCTTGATAAAGTTAAATACTCTAAACCTACTTCATTTAGAAAACTTATTCTTGAAATCAATTGGTTCAAAACCAAGTTTGCAATTTTTTGTTGACTCTCTGTTAACTTAATATTAAGTAAGAAATTTAAATTTTCTTCAATGGTTAATTCAGTAAAATCTGATATAGATAAATTATTAATTTTTACACTTAGGGCAATTTCGTTTAATCTTTTACCTAGGCAAGTTTTACAAATCCTTGACATCATATACTTTCCATAATATTTCCTATTGTCTTCAGATTTTGTTTCTATAAATCTTCTTTCAATCAGGTTGGCTACTCCTTCGATATAGTCATATGACTTTAAAATATTTCCAGATGAAGTGACAATTTTGCTTTCGATAGGTTCATCACTTCCATACAATAAATTTCTTATCTGGTTTTTAGATAATGAGTTTAAAGGTGCATCCAAATCAACTAAGTAGTTATAACAAAGTAGCTTAAACTTTTGTCACTCGATGTTTTGAGTGCCAACTAAGTTTTTATAATATAAAATAGCGCCTTGGTTAATTGAAAGAGAGGTATCTGGCATGATTAATTCTGGGTCTGCTTCTAAATTAACACCAAGCCCATAGCAAGTATAACAAGCTCCGATTTTTTTGTTAAATGAAAATAGGTTTGGTTCTAAGTTAGGTATAGCAAATCCACATTCTCTACAAGAATAATTGGTTGAGAATAATTTTGATGTTTTATTCTTTGCGGGGTAAAATGTTTTAATTAAACCTTTAGAATAGTTTAAACCAACTTCTATTGCAGAATAGATTCTGGATTGTAAATCATCATCTTTTGATTTATATATTACCCTATCAACAACAATATCAATGTTATGCCTTTTGTTTTGTTCTAAATTTATTTCACTCTCAAGCGATATTATTTCATCGTTGACTTGTACTCTTAAAAAACCTTCTTTTTTTAGTTTTATAAATAAGTCTTTATGTGTTCCTTTTTTGTCTCTTACGATTGGTGCTAAAATATAAATTTGATCATCATCTACACTGTCTAATTTAACTGATTCAACTATTTCTTTAAGTGATGATGACTTTATTGGACCATGACCATTAATACAATATGGAGTACCAATATTAGCATATAAGATTCTTAAATGATCGTGTATTTCTGTTGTTGTTCCAACTGTAGAACGAGGGTTATGACTAGTAGTCTTTTGATCAATTGATATAGCAGGACTTAATCCTTCAATATCATCAACATCTGGTTTTTCAACCGATTTTAAGAACTGTCTTGAGAATGATGATAATGATTCAATATATCTTCTCTCACCCTCTGCATAAATTGTATTAAATGCCAATGATGATTTACCACTTCCTGACAACCCTGTAAATACAACTAATTTTTCTTTAGGGATTTCTAAATCAACATTTTTCAAATTATGTTCTCTAGCACCTTTTACTATTATTTTATTTTGCATATTTCTCCTAACTGGCTTCGATTTCTATGATTAAATCTCTAAGTTCTGCAGCTTTTTCATAGTTTTCTTCTTTTGCTGCTTCTAACATTTTTTTTCTTAAATTTTTTATTAAATTATCTTTTTCAATTTTCTTTTCTTTTGACTTTGAATTTAACAGTTTTCCGAGTTTATCATTAATATTAAACTCACCGTCAATATCAATTATTTTTTTAATAATTGTTTTTGGTGTTATATTGTGCAATTGATTATAATCAGACTGAATATTTCGCCTTCTTTCAGTTTCTTCCATTGCTTCTTTCATAGCCGGTGATATAGTATCTGCATAAAAAATTACTCTACCTTCAGAGTTTCTTGCTGCACGACCGATAGTTTGAATTAAACTACGTGTATTTCTTAAAAATCCTTGTTTATCAGCATCAAGAATGCAAACTAAACTTACCTCTGGTATATCAAGTCCTTCTCTTAAAAGATTGACACCAACAACTACGTCATAAATTCCTTTTCTTAAATCATTTAATACTTGATTTCTTTCCAAAGTTTTTAGTTCAGAGTGAAGGTAAGCAACCTTAATATCTCTTGATTGCAGGTGAAATGAAATATCTTCTGAACTTTTAATAGTTAATGTAGTTATAAAAACTTTCTGTTTTTTTTGAGTTCTATGTTTTATTTCTTTAATCACATCTTCAAATTGATTTAAAGATGGTCTTACTTCAATTATGGGATCTAGCAAACCTGTTGGTCTAATAATTTGTTCTACAACATCATTATTTGTTAGTTGTAATTCATAATCACCAGGAGTAGCAGATGTATAAATAACATTTTTCAATCTTGAAGTAAACTCTTCAAAATTCAGCGGCCTATTGTCTAAGGCGCTTGGTAATCTAAAACCATATTCAACTAAAGTTGTTTTTCTACTTCTATCTGTATTAAACATACCTCTGATTTGTGGCATCATCATATGTGATTCGTCTATAATAGTTAAAAAGTCATCTCCAAAATAATCGATAATAGTAAATGGAGCTTCGCCAGGCATTCTGAAATCAAGATGTGCAGAATAGTTTTCAATTCCATTACATACTCCAAATTCTGCCATTGTTTCTAAATCATAATTTGTTCTTTTTAATAACCTATCTGCTTCAATAAACTTTCCTAACTTGTTTAATTCATCGACACGATGGTCTAACTCATTACGTATATTATCAATTACTATTTTTAGTTTATCGAAGTTAGTAACATAAGCAGACGCAGGGAAAACAGTAAATAAACGAAGTCTGTCTATTACATTATTATTCAATGAATCTACCATTTCAATAGCTTCTATCTCTTCACCAAACAAGGATATTCTGATATTGTAATTATCAGTTCAACTTGGTGCAATGTTAATCACATCACCTTTTGCACTAAAATTACCCATTTCAAGTGCAATATCATTTCTTACATAACCAGTTCTAACTAAAAATGTTAATAAATCTTTCTTTGATATTTGCTGACCTACTTTTAATTCAAAGAATACCTTACTATACTCATTAGGATCTTGACTAGCATATATTGCCGCAACACTTGCTACAACAATAACATCTTTTCTTGTTACTAAAGCATTCATTGCACTTAATCGCAACATTGATAAATCATTATTTTTTCTAGCATCTTTGTCAATATATAAATCCCTAGCTGCCACATAGGCCTCTGGTTGATAAAAGTCAAAGTCAGACACAAAATATTCGACTCTATTTCTTGGGAAAAATTCCTTAAGTTCAATATAAAGCTGCATTGCTAACGTTTTATTATGGGCTAATATCAAAGTTGGTTTATTTATTTCTTTAATAACATTTGCCATTGTAAAAGTTTTACCCGTTGCTGTAGCACCAAGAAGTACTTGGTGTTCTTTATTTTGTTTTAAACCTTCAACGAGTTTTTTTATTGCACTTGGTTGATCGCCAGCAGGACTATATTCAGTAACTAATTCAAAAATTCTATTTTCTTTTTCCATTTTTTCACCACCAATAAAAAACTAAAAAATCTAGGTTTCTTTTGCCTAGTTATTAGTAAATTTTATTTTACATAAAATAAATTAAAAAGTAAACTTATTTTATACTTTTTTTACACACTTCATATAATCTTTTATGACTTAAAACCATGGGCTTTCATTTGAAAGTGGTAATGAAACTCCAATTAATAAAATTATAATCGAAATAAATATTAGACTACATATTAATGGTCAACTAGCCTTTATAAACTTACCATATGACACTTTAGATAAAGATAGAACTGCCATTAATGTTGCACTAGTTGGTGAAATTACATTTATTATTCCGTTCGCAAATGAAAAAGCAGTTATTGTACCCGATGTTAGACCTATCGTAATACTATTTGCTATAGGACCTAATACCGGAAATACCGCTGTTGCAAATCCGGATGTAGAAGGAATAAATACAGAAATTAATAAAAAGAATAAAAACGCAAGCACAATAAAACCGTATTTACCAATCCCTCTCATTGGAGATGATAGTGAGTTTACTAAAACTTTTTGCATTCCTGTATGCTCCATAATAAAACCAATTCCTCCAGCAAATGCTATCACTAAACATACGGACAAAATATCAGATGAGCCTTTAATAAAACTCTCAACGAAGTCTTCTTCTCCTTTTCATTCAATAAAACCAATAACTATTGAAGATAACAAGAATAAGGCGGAAGTTTCTAAAAAATTTCAACTACCAATTGGATTATAAAATCTTGCAATATATGGAGATTTTTGACTAACTCATTTAGTAAATGTTTCAAATACACTCAAACCAAATTGATTTCATGCAATTAAGGAGAATATCATTATAATGAAAGTTACACTAAATATTGCTAAAATAGCTTTTCGTTTCTTAGTAAACTTAGGTATATCTTGAGATATCGCAAACAATTTTTCGTGTATATCTTTATCTTCATAAACAGGAGATTTTTTTGGGTCATTTTTTACTTTGATTGCATATCACATTACAAAAGCTATTCCGCTTGAAGTTAAAACTAGTCATGATATAATTCTTAAAATTATACCAGTAGAGGTTTTTAAACCACTTACGTTTGCATTATCAACTGCGATTTGAATAACAAACGGATTAATTGTTGAACATACTACACCAATACCAGCACCAAAAAGGATTGCTAAAATAGTTGTTATAACATCAAATCCAGCTGCTAATAATACTGGAATTAAAACAGGATACAAAGCAATTGTTTCTTCGCACATCCCAAATACGGTACCACCAATAGAAAATAAAATCATAACAATTGGAATAATCAGCAACTCTCTTCCCTTCATTTTTTTTACTAATCTTCCAATTCCGGCATCGAGTGCTTTAGAGCTTACTACTACACCAAGGAAACCACCTATTATTAAAATATATATCACAACATCAATCTTGTTTTTAAGACCGTTTATTGGAGCGATAAATAAATCAAATAACCCAGCAGGGCCACCTTTTTGAATTGTTCCATCTGTATCGGTTCAATCACTAGTTGTACCTGGTATTCATGAAATTAATATCAATAGTAAAGTTATTGATATTAAAATAGTAAAAGCTGTTGGAATTCTTCATTTGAACTTTTTTTTGTTTTTAAAATTTTCCATAATTGTTCTCCTTTCAGTTCTAGTACAATAAAAAAAGACTATTACTAGCCTTTAACCTATCTTTGTTTTTGTTTGCACCTGTTCTGTATCGTGTATTTCATCAGGATCAATCGAACCATCATCTTTAACTTTAATTACTTTTTTAATTTTACCCTCTTTATCTTTTACGACAAAATCTTTAGTTTCTTGTTGTAATTTGTCTGCTATTGCAAAAAGAACTTGTGCTTCAATCATAATTGCATTTTTTTCTTCATCGGTTTTATCTAATAACATTTTTTCAGTTTTGTTTTTAATATCCTCTTTAGTAAATTTTTTTTCGAATAGGTCAAATTTTTTAAGTAGAGAATCTAGTTCTTCTTGACTTAGATTCATCATCTTCTGGTTTTGACTATTATAAATTTCATCTAGTTTATTCATTAAACCATCAAGTATAAAGAATTGAAATCTAGTTCTTTCTAACAATTGAGCATTATCTTTAAACTCTACTTCTAATTCTTTAAACCTTTTTTCGACCGTTGGTCTAGAAAAGTTTTCTTTCTCAACCTTTCACTCAGTTAATATATCATTTATATCTTTATCTGTTATATCTATAACTTTTTTTTCTTGAGGTTGTTGAATATCACTTTGATCAATAGATCTTATGAAAGATTCATTTAAGTTGTCTATTGTATCTTGTGCAATTAATATTTTCATTCTATTAAATAATCTTGCTGATTCTTCGACATATTCGTGTAGTGGGTTGTTTTGTGCATATTGTTGTAAATAAATACCACTTCTTAACTTCTGTGATAAGTTAATGTGTTTTGTTCAATGTTTATCAAAGGCTTGTATAATCGTTCTTCTTTCAAGTTCTGAAATTACATTAGACGGAACATCTTTTGTTTTCTCTAAATAATTCTCCATCATTTTTTCTTGCAAAATTTTTGCTATTTGTTGTTTTTCCAAACCATTTAGATCTTTTTCAGATAATGAATTAGATGCAATTAAATTTCCGTTAAGAGAGTTAAGTAACTGACTAATGTTTATTAAACTTTCACCTCTTACTAGTTCAGAATTATTTTGAACAGTTTCATAAGCAACTGTGTATTGGAATCTACTTATAACATTCTTTAGGTCATCCTGTAAAAGAATTGAATCTCTCTGTGCATACATTGCTTCTCTTTGTTGACTTAATATATTGTCATAATCAAGAACATTTTTTCTTTGGTCAAAGTTTAACCCTTCAAGTTTTTTTTGAGCATTTGTAATAGCTCTTGTTAATAACTTAGATTCAATATGGTCATCGCCAAGTTTTAAAAACATTTGTCTAAGTTTTGGGGCTGAGAACCTTACCATCAATTCATCTTCCATTGAGACATAAAATCTTGATGTACCAGGGTCTCCTTGTCTACCACTTCTACCTCTTAATTGATTATCAATTCTTCTAGCTTCATTTCTCTCTACACCCATTACAAAAAGACCGCCTAGTTTTCTAGTCTCATCACTTAATTTAATATCAGTTCCTCTACCCGCCATATTTGTAGCTAATGTAATAGATTTAAACTGCCCCGCTTTTTCTACTATTTCAGCTTCTCTATGATGATTTTTTGCATTTATAACTTCAAACTTGAGCCCAGCTTTTTCTAAATATCTTGCAACTTGCTCTGATGATTCAACAGAAGTAGTACCGATTAGTACAGGTCTACCTTGTTCATTAAGTTCTTTTAAATCAGTAACAAGTTTTTTAAGTTTTGCATTTTTAGTACCAAATGTTAAATCAGGTTCATCTTTTCTTATGATTGGTTTATTGGTTGGACAACAGATAACTCTTGTGTTATAAATTTTCAAAAACTCTTCTTCTTCTGTTTTTGCAGTACCTGTCATACCAGATAATTTATTATATAGTCTGTAAAAGTTTTGGTATGTAATTGTTGCTAGTGTAATAGTTTCTTCTTCAATATTTACATTTTCTTTTGCTTGTATTGCTTGATGTAAGCCATCACTATAAGCTCTACCAGGCATAACTCTACCAGTAAACTGATCAATTAACACAACTTCTCCATCTTGGACTGTATACTCTACTTCTTTTTTAAAAGTGAAATTAGCTTTTAGAGCATTCATTATTAAGTGAAATAACTCTGTGTTTTTTACATCAAATAAATTATCTAAACTAAAATATTTTTGAGCCTTATCAATTCCTGTTTCAGTTAAATAGACTTGCTTAAACTCAAGATCAATTTCAATATCATTTTCACGTGATATTGATTTAGAGAAAGTATCAGCAGCTTTATATAAATTAATACGATTCTGACTACCACCTGAAATAATAAGTGGTGTTCTCGCTTCATCAATTAATATTGAGTCAGCCTCATCAATAATTGCATAGTTTAATTTTTTTTGAACTTTCTGACTATACTGATAAACCATATTATCTCTTAAATAGTCAAAACCTAGTTCTGCGTTTGTTGTATAAGTTATATCTTGTGCATATGCATTTCTTTTTTCATCCTTATTAAGTGATCTTCCATTGAGACCAACTGTTAGACCCAGCAATGAATAAACTCTACCATTAATTTCACTATCTCTTTGTGAAAGATATTCATTAACTGTAACCACATGCACACCTTCGCCTGTTAATGCGTTTAAATAAGCCGGAAATAGACCAGTAAGTGTTTTACCTTCCCCGGTTCTCATCTCTGCTATATCACCTTGATGTAAAATGATTGCACCAATTAATTGAACTCTATATGCTTTTAAACCTAACACTCTTGAAGCAGCTTCACGGACAACAGCAAATGCTTCAACTAAAATATCATCCAAAGATTCCCCATTTTTTAGTCTTTCACGAAATTCTGCTGTTTTATTTACAAAATCCTCGTCTTTTAAACTTTTATAAACTTCTTCCATTGCAATTATTTTATCTGCAATTTTACCATGATTCTTAATTATGACCTTATCTCTTGCCATACAAAAACTCCTTTAAAAAAACTAAATTAATTATACTCTTTTCGAGACGGAAAATAATAGTATAGTTCAAATAATTAATAAAAAAAATTACTAATTTATACATTCACATTAGGAAGTGGTAAGATATAAAAGATAGAACTTATTATAAAACAAACTTTCATAAAAGTTTTTAGCATTTATAAAAAGATTTTTATTTTTTGATTTTTAAATAACTCAAATTGTGTTAAACAAAATAACAATATAAGATTAGATTGGTAGATATCGTGGTTTATTTAAACACTTTGCAAATTAGGAATTTGTTAACAATAAATGAAACATTTAAAAAATCAAAGTTTATCACCTATATTTGAAAAATAAATAATAAAGATGAATTAAAACAGTTTTTGGAACTTTATAAAAATAAAGCGGCAACACATAATTGCTATGCATACAAATACGGTTATAGTAAACAAGATTATGGTTATTTTAATGACAAAGAGCCAAATGGTGTATCAGGGGAGGCTCTATTAAACATAATTAATAAAAAGAATATAACAAATATTGCAATATTAGTAGTTAGATACTATGGTGGTGTGAAATTAGGTAAAGGTAATTTACAAAAGGCATACTGCTCAGGCGCTACAAAATTACTTTCAAATATAGAGCTAAAAAAAGTACAACTAATGTATAAATTAAAACTAAGATATGACTTAAAAGATAGTAAATCAATAAGTAATTTTTTGTTTAAAATATCTGGTGAATCAAACACTATCTTTGAATACAAAGATAGTTATGTCATATCTATTATTATAATAAAAACTAAGGAATTATTAAAAGAAATTAATTTCAAAATTGAAATCTTGAGTGAAACTCTAGATTATTTTTAACATTTGAAAGGTGAAAGTGCATGGAAAAGAAGAAAGTTGTAATAATTGATGGTTATCATTTATTACATAAGGGTTACTATGGGAGTCTAAAAAGAAAAAAAGTTGCAATTAATAGAGATGGCAAACTTATAAATGCGGTTTATGTATTTGTTGCAAATATATACCAATTAATAAAGTCTGAATTATATCATACAATAATAGTAACATTTGATGTTGGTAAAGAATGCTGAAGAAGAGAAATATACCCTGACTATAAGGCTACAAGGAAAGATACTCCTCCTGAGTTAATTCCACAAATGCAGTTAGTAAGAGATTTCTTAACTTCCGCAAATATTCCTTGATATGAAAAGGAAAGATACGAAGGAGATGACATCATGGGTACAATTTCTAGACTAGCTGTTAAGCTAGGATATGACGTAGAAATATTTTCAAATGATAAAGACACTTATCAACTAGTAAACGACAGCGTTAAAATTGTATCACAGCAATCAAAAAAGACAGAGAGAGAAGTTGTTACCGAAGAAAAGGTAATAGAAAAATTTGGTTGTCTACCGCATCAAATCCCAGATATTAAATCTTTATTAGGTGACCAGTCAGATAACATAAAAGGTGTAAAAGGTTTGCATTACAAAACTGCAATTAAATTAATAAAAAAATATGGAAATGTAGAGAACATTTTTAAAAATATGAACGACTTCCCTGAGGATAAACAAAAAAAACTAGAGGAATGTAAAGAACATGTTCTAAAAAACAAAAAAATAACAAAGATACTAAATAATGTTGATCTTGGAAGAATTAATTTTAGACCACTTAGAGTAAACTATGTTAGATTTATGGGGTTTTTAAAAAGAGAAAGAATGTGAGCATTCACTAAAATGATAAGCGATAAATATGATGAACAACAAAAGCTTTACATGGAAAGAAAAGCTCTTTTAGAAAAAGAAAACTTGGGTTAACCAAGTTTTCTTTTATTTTAAATTCTTTGTCCTTTTTCATCGACTTCATATAATCTTTGCGTAATAATTTTGACTTGATTATGAGAAATTTTTAAAATCCCACGATGCAAATGGATATGTTTAGTTTCGTTATTATTTACATATTTCATGTTTCCAATTACAAGAGTTGATACAATTGGAGCATGATTAGCATATACTGTAATACTACCGGCAGTAGTAACAATTGTGATTGACTCAACTTCAACATCATCTAGAAATGTTTCTTCTGGTGTTATTATTTTTAGTTTAAGCTTTTTTTCCATTATTTTGACCAATAAATCTTTCTTGAACTTCATCTATTGAACCAGCGTACATGAATAATACTTCAGGAACATTATCAAATTCACCATCTAAGATTGCTTTAAAAGAACGAACAGTGTCTGCAACTTGAACGTATTTTCCAGATCTACCTGTAAATTTTTCACCAACAGTAAATGGTTGTGACATGAAATTTCTTATTTTTCTTGCTCTATTAACTACTATTTTATCTTCTTCAGATAACTCCTCCATACCTAATATTGCAATAATTGATTGTAGTTCTTTATACTTTTGTAATGTTTCTTGGACTTTTAAACTAACTTGATAATGTTCTTCCCCAATAATTTGTGGGTCAAGCATTCTTGAACTTGAACTTAATGGGTCAATAGCCGGATAAACACCAAGAGATGCAATACCTCTATCAAGAACAACTCTCGCATCCAAGTGAGTGAAAGTAGTTGCTGGTGCTGGGTCAGTTAAGTCGTCAGCAGGTACATATACAGCTTGAACAGATGTAATCGAACCTTTTTTTGTTGAAGTAATTCTTTCTTGAAGAGCACCCATTTCTGTAGAAAGTGTTGGTTGGTAACCAACAGCAGATGGCATTCTCCCTAAAAGAGCAGATACTTCTGAACCAGCTTGAGTAAATCTAAAAATGTTATCGATAAATAATAAAACATCTTGCTTTTTAAAATCTCTGAAGTATTCAGCAATTGTTAAACCAGTAAGTGCAACTCTCATTCTTGCACCAGGTGGTTCATTCATTTGACCAAATACTAAAGTAGTTTTATCAATAACTCCAGCTTCAATCATTTCGTAATAAAGGTCATTACCCTCTCTAGTACGTTCACCAACTCCAGCAAATACAGAAATACCACCATGTGCTTTGGCAACGTTATTAATTAATTCTTGAACTAAAACTGTTTTTCCAACTCCGGCTCCACCAAATAAACCAATTTTACCACCTTTTGAAAATGGCATCATTAGGTCAATAACTTTGATTCCTGTTTCAAGGATTTCAGCTGATGTTGTTAAATCGTCATAACTTGGTGCTTGTCTATGAATAGGCATTGTTTCTGCATCTTTTACTGGAGGCTTATCATCAATCGGTTCTCCAAGAACGTTAAACATTCTTCCAAGAACTTTATCACCAACAGGAACCGAAATTGGTCTACCAGTATTTATGGCTTTTAATCCTCTAATCATACCTTCTGTTGGGCCCATAGCAATTGTTCTTACCAAGTCGTCTCCAATATGTTGAACAACTTCTAATACTAGTTTAATACCATTATTATCTACTTCAATGGTATTAAATAACTCAGGGAGTTCACCATCATTAAACCTTATATCCACTACTGGGCCAAGTACTTGAACAACTTTCCCTTCTGTTACTTTATTCATTTATATTACCTCCATTAATCGCTACTTTGAGCATTAGCACCACCAACGATTTCACTAATCTCTTGAGTTATACCTTCTTGACGTTTTCTATTATATAAAATACCTAGTTTTTCTGCTATTTCTTTTCCATTTTTAGTGGCAGACTCCATAGCCATTCTTCTACTTGCTTGTTCCGAAACTTGTGATTCAATGATTGTTCCAAATAGAATTGTGTTTAAATACATCGAAACACTAGTTTGTAGAACTATTTCTGCATTAGGTTCTAATGTTAAATCATCGTGATCTTTATCATCTTTAGGAACCTCAATTGGTAACATATTTAAGACTGTCGCATCAAAAGTAACATTATTTATAAATTTTGTGTAAATAATTCTTATTGCTCCAAACTCATTTTTTAAATAGTTTTCAAGCAATCAAATTGATAACTCTCTTGATTGTTCATTTGAGAAATCAACATCAATATTTGTTAATGATTTATATATATTGTAGTTATTAAATTTTGCAAAGTTAAGCACTTTAGTACCA
The DNA here is from genome assembly GCF_002237575.1 of Spiroplasma corruscae. Lineage (NCBI taxonomy): Bacteria > Bacillati > Mycoplasmatota > Mollicutes > Entomoplasmatales > Spiroplasmataceae > Spiroplasma > Spiroplasma corruscae. The sequence continues at coordinate 50,042 of NZ_CP022535.1, read as the reverse complement.
ATCGGTATAATTAAATCATTTTTAGATACATGTTTTTTAACTAATTTAATTATATTAGAATTATAACCACCACATAGTCCTAGGTTAGAACCAATAACTATTCATAGTATGTTATCTGGTTCTTTCCCCTTTTTTTTCATATATTTTGAGTCATTTGTATGTGTAATTATGTAATTAAATATTTCATAAACATCATTTAAATAACTTTGAATATTTCCTAATCTTTTTGATATCTTTTTTAACTTTGCAGTTGCAACAAGTTCCATAGCACCCGTTATTTTACCTATGTCTTTAGTTGATCTTAGCTCATTTTTTAACTCACTTAAGTTAGCCATTTGTTAAAGTCCTTTAAATTCTTTTTCATCACCATAATCAGAAACTACATAACCATTAAGGTTTGAAGTTATAGATTTTAATATAATTACAAGTTGGGTGTAAATATCTTTTTCCAATTTCTCACTAAACTCTTTTTCTGTTTCTAAATGTTTTCTAAGAGCTTGTCCATTTTTATCTGTACTAAAGAAGTTCATTATTCTTTCTTTGTAATTCAACACTTCTGATAGTGGTATTCATTTAATTAATCTTTTTTTTATAGCTAAAAGTATAATTGCTTGATCAATTTGTGATATAGGTTTATATTGCCTTTGTTTTAAAAGTTCCACAATTTTTGAACCATGATCCAGAGTTGCTTTTGTAGTTTCATCAAGATCACTACCAAATTTAGCGAAAGCTTGTAACTCATAATATTGTGCTAACTCAAGTTTTAAAGTTCCCGCTGTTTGCTTAACAGCTTTTATTTGTGCTGAAGAACCAACTCTCGAAACTGATAAACCAGTATCAACCGCTGGTCTAATACCTGAGTTAAATAATTGTTCTGATAAGAATATTTGACCATCAGTAATAGAAATAACATTTGTTGGTATATAAGCTGATATATCGCCGGCTTGTGTTTCAATAATTGGTAAAGCAGTTATACTTCCTCCACCGAATTTTTCATTTACACGAGCTGCTCTTTCAAGTAATCTTGAGTGTAAGTAGAATACGTCACCTGGATAAGCCTCTCTACCTGGTGGTCTTCTTAGAAGTAAAGCTAATGTTCTGTATGCAATAGCGTGTTTTGATAAATCATCATAGACGATAAGTACATCATCACCTTTTGACATTCATTCTTCAGCAATTGTAACCCCTGTATATGGAGATATATATTGCATAGGCGCAGGTTCAGATGCTGATGCTGAAATAACTACTGTATATTCCATTGCATTTGCTCTTTTTAACTTTTCAACTACTTGTGCTACAGTTGACTCTTTTTGCCCAATCGCAACATAAATACATTTAACATTTTTACCAACTTGATTTATAATAGCATCAATTGCGATAGCTGTTTTACCAGTTTGTCTATCTCCAATAATTAACTCTCTTTGGCCTTTTCCAATTGGGATAATTGAATCAATTGAAAGAATACCTGTCTCAAGAGGTTGATTAACTGATTTTCTTGACATAACTCCGGAAGCAATTTTTTCAACAGAACTAAATTTTTTATTTTTTAAAGGTCCATTACCATCTATTGGTAAACCAATACCGTTTAAGACTCTTCCTAAAAGTTCATCTCCAACAGCGGTTTCAATAATTTTTTTTGTACGAGTAACTTTATCACCTTGTTTAATTTTAGATTCATCTCCCATAACAACAGCACCTACAGCACCATCTTCTAAGTTCAATACCATTCCAAAAATATCATTTGGAAATAATAATAATTCCCCCATCATGACATTATCTAAACCATATAACAATGCAACTCCGTCACCAATACTTGCTACTTTACCTTCTTCAGATTCAATAACTTTCTTTCCGTAGTCTTTAATCTGTTTTTTAATTACTTCTGATATTTCATTTATTTTAAGCGACATTACTAATCACTCCTTAATTTCTGTTTTCTTTTAAATCGTTTTTAATATCTTCAATTTTTCCTTTTATAGAAAAGTCATAACTTTTATTAGCTACTTCTACTAAAATACCAGCGATAATTGATTCATCAATTACATTTTCAAGTTTTACTTTCTTATTTAACTTAGTTGAAAGTTTTTGCTCAATTGTTGTAATCATAGAATCACTAATTTTTACTGAAGATAATACTATTCCGTTTTCTATATTTTTACTTTCGTAAAGTAATTTTAAAGAGTACTTTAAAATTGAGCAGACTGAGTCAAAAACTTTTCTTTTTACCATTAGTTTTAAAGCATTAATAAGTAAGTCATTAATCTGTTTTTTTAGACTTACATCAATAACCTTTTCTTTAACTGTTTCTTCAATAAAATTATTAGAAAAAAACTCTTTTACATCTCAATTTTTTTCAAATAATGTGATTAGATCTTTAATACTAGCAATATACTCGTCAGTTTTTTTATCTTCTATAGCTAGATTTGAAATTGCAATAGCTCAGTTATGAATTATATTTTGTTTTTCCATATTTACTTACCATCTATACTATTCAAAAAGTCATTTATTAATTTATCGTTATCACTCTTTGATATTGATTTTGCTACAACTTTTTCTGCAACATCAAATGCTATATCAATAATTTCTTTCCTTATTGATTCTCTTGCTTCATCTTTTTCATATTCTAATATTTTGTTAGCATGCTCTTGAATATTTTGAGCCTCTTTTTTTGCGTTATTAATAATTTCAAACTTTATGCTATCAGCTTGTCCTCTTGCTGAGTCAACAATGCTTTTTGCTTCATCTTTGGCTGCAGTTAAATACCTTGCAGCATCTGCATTATTTTTATTTGCGATAGTTTGTTTTGATGAAGCTTCATCAAGTAATGCATTTATTTTTTTTCTTCTATCCTTTATTGTTTGTCTAAAAGGTTTATAGACAAGTTTAGATAGTAATAAAACAATTATTATCGTTGATAATATATGTGCAATTAAAATAGGTAGGTTTGGGAATAATCCCTCTACTATATCTGGAATACCATATTTTTTACTATTGTCAGCTAATAAATTAATCATTTTTTAAGCAACAAAAATAATTAAAATACTAATAACAAGCGCATATATGGCACCAGATTCTGCAAAACCAGCAGTAATAATTAGAGTAGAAGTTACTTTTGGAGCTATTTCTGGGTTACGTCCAATTGCCAAACAAGCACCAGCACCAACAACTCCTTGTCCTAAACTAGCACCAATCATACCAAAACTACAAATACCAGCACCAATTAATTTTAATCCTGTATTATTATCTCCTGCTTCAGCAAGAAATAAGAATTGTGAAAACAATGTATAAATTGGTAGCATTGTAATAAATGAACCACCTGTTAAAATACATGAACTTCTTAAAGTTTCTATAAACATAATTTAATTCTCCTTTTAATCTTCACCTGATTCTCCATGCATAGCACTAGATCAATAAGATAATGTAAGCATTGAGAAAACTATTGATTGGATTACTCCATCAAATAAATCAAAATATAAATGTAATCAAGGCATTAATAAAATAGTAAATATATTAAAACCTGTTCATCAATATTTATATTGTGTCAATCAGTCGACCGACATACCAACAGAGACAGAGTCAATACCACCAAAACCACCTTCTAAATTAATTAAAGCAGTATATAACAATGCCAATATTACGCTTCCTCCAACCATATTTCCAAACAATCGAAATGATAGAGAAATTAATGGAACGAATTGACCTATTAATTCGATTGGATTTTTCAAATACTTTACGAAGAATGCAGCTTTTTGGTATCTAATACCATAATAATATATACCTATGAATGTAAATAAAGCCATTGACAAAGTAGTTGTATAAGAAGTTGTTAATGGTTCAAAACCTAACAACGCAACAACCGAAGAAATAACTATATACATAAAAATATACATTATATATGGGGTAAGTTTTCTGTGTTCTTTTCCCATTATAGAAATAACAACACCTTCAACTTTGCTGATAAACAATTCCGTAATTACTAAAAAACCTGATAACTCTTTACTATCATCATGGTTCCTAATTTTAACATTATATACAATACAAAAAGTGCAAATAATTATAAATGTTAAAAAAATTGAGAATAACTGCGGAGTTAAAGATAATCATCCGTCAAATAATCCGTCTTTAACTAAGTATGAGACCATCTAACCACCCCTCTTTTCAACAAAAACTACCATATAAAAAATTATTTACTAATCATATTTTGGATAAAAGGCATGAATATCAAACCATTAAACCCTATTATGATACCTATTGGCGATATGAAATCTTGTAAATAAAAACTTATAAGGAATGGAACTATGTATATACCTAATTTTGATATAAATAGCATTGCATATAGGAATGGATCTAATGATTTAATCAATTTTTTACTAATAAATTGATTATAAAAAAAACCCGACCAGAAACAAGCTATTCCTAAAAAATAACCAACTAATCATGGATAATCTAATTCTTTATATAATATCAAAGTTAGAAATACTGAGAAAACCAAAATTGAGACTACCAAATATAAAAAAAATATTTTATTTTTTATTAAATTCATTAATCTCAATCCAGTTCCATCAATTTAATATTACTCCTAAAATAATATAATAATAAAATTTTTTTAAAATTAATTTGAAAAAATAAGAAACTTGAAAACTATTATTAAAATAATTTATTTTATATTATTTTGTACCGAATATTCTATCACCAGCGTCTCCAAGGCCAGGTTCGATAAAACCTTTATTATTTAAAACCGGATCAAGACTTGCTGTATATATGTCTACATCTGGGTGATCGTTTTGAAGTTTTTTTACTCCTTTATCCACAGAGACTAAGCAAACAAACTTAATATGTTTTGCTCCTCAACCTTTTGCAATATCAATTGCTTTTGAAGCACTACCACCAGTTGCGAGCATAGGGTCTACCACTATTACATAACTTGACTCTATATTTTCAGTTTTTTTTGCATAGTATTCTACAGGCTCTAAAGTTTTTTCATCTCTGTATAAACCAATATGTGCAATTCTTGCAGTAGGCACTAATTTCTGTATTCCTTCTGTCATTCCTAAACCTGCTCTTATGATTGGGATAAGAACAACCGGAATATCTATTGTATACCCTTTGGTTTTGGTAACCGGTGTTTTAATATCGACTTCTTTTAATGGGACATCTCTGAATATTTCATAAACCATTAGTTGACCTATTTCATTCAAATTTTCTCTAAAGTCTTTGGATGAAGTATCTTCTCTTCTCATTCTTGTTAACTTATCAGTAATTAAAGGGTGTTTAATAATTGTAAATGACATATAATATCTCCTTCTTATAGATTATCTAATTTTTTAACTCTTTTAACATGTCTGTCTGCTTCAAAACTTGTAGTTAGAAAAGTTTTAACAATATCAATTGCTTTTTCAATTGCAATAACTCTTGCTCCAAGAGCTAGAATATTAGCATTGTTGTGTTTTCTTGCCATTTCAGCCGCTTTGTCTTCATGACATAAAGCAGCTCTTGCATACTTAATCTTATTCGCAGCTATTGAAATCCCAATTCCACTTCCGCATATAACAATTCCGAGAGCGTTATCTTCTACTACTTTTCTTGCTACGTCGGTTCCAAAATCGGGGTAATCAACTGCTTGACTAGTGTTTGTACCCAAGTCTACTACGTCATAATTATTGTCCTTTAAATATTTACATATTTTTTCTTTCATTTCAACTGCTGTATGATCATTTCCTATATATATTTTCATGTTTTTCTCCTTGTTTTTAATATATCATTTAATTAATAAAAAAATCAGGTGTTAACCTGATTTATTAATACTCTTGATCGTAAACTTCTTTACCTTTTTTAATAATATCTTCACTGCCTGTCAATCCAGTACCGGCAGGAATTAAGTTTCCTAGCATTATATTTTCTTTAAGTCCAGCTAATTTATCAACCTTACCTTTAATAACAGCTTTAACAATAACTCTAGCTGTATCTTGGAATGACGCCGATGATAATCAAGAATCTGATTCTAGTGGAGCTTTTTTAATACCAAAAATCACATTTTTAGCAAGAGGTGGTTTTTTGTTATTTAAAATTGCATCTTTAACTTCATTTCTAAATGCTTTTGCTGAGATAACTTCTCCTGGTAATAATTCAGTTTCACCAGAGTCTATTATTTTAACTTTATTTAACATTTGCTTGATTATAATTTCAATATACTTATCTGAGATTTCAATACCTTGAAGTCTATAAACTTTTTGAACTTCTTTTAAAATATAATTTTGAACATCTTCTACACGAGCTACTTCTAGGAGTTCTTTAATATTTATAGCACCTTCAGTAAGTTTTTGCCCTCTAATAACGTGTTCACCTTCTTCAACACGAAGAATTGCTCCATATTGAGATTTATAACGTTTTTCATCTTGTTCAGAACCAACTACTATTGATATGATTCCATCTTCTTCTTTAGTTTCTTTAACAACACCATCAATTTGAGAAATTATAGCTATCGAACCTTTTGGTGTTGTAATATCTAATAACTCTTTAATACGAGGTAATCCTTGTGTAATATCAGCGCCACCGGCAACACCACCTGTATGGAATGTACGCATTGTTAGTTGTGTACCAGGTTCACCAATTGATTGCGCAGCAATAACTCCAACAGGTTCACCAATTGTAACAACTTCACCGGTCGCTAAGTTAATACCATAACATTTTTGACAAACTCCACGCTCTGTATCACAAGTTAATATAGTTCTAATTTGAACATCATCCACTCCAGCGTTTAAAATTTTATCTGCTATGTCTGCAGTAATTAATGTATTTGATTCTACAATAATGTTATTATTATTATCTTCAACATCTTCAAAAGTAAATCTACCCACAAGTCTATCTTTTAGAGGAACAATAACATTATCATGCTTTGTTTCAATAATCGAGTGAACTCAAAATCCTTTTGCAGGGTTACAATCTTCTTGTGTTACGATAATTTCTTGAGAAATATCAACTAACCTACGTGTTAAGTAACCTGAGTCAGCTGTTTTAAGAGCAACGTCAGCCATACCTTTACGTGCACCATGAGTTGAAATAAAGTATTCAGAAACTGTTAAACCTTCACGGAATGAAGACTTAATAGGGATTTCTTTTATGTCACCTTTAGGGTCATTCATAAGACCTCTCATACCTACAAGTTGTGTAAAGTTAGAAACGTTACCACGAGCACCTGAGTCTGCCATTACAAAAACTGGGTTCTTAGGATTTTTTTTCAGAACTTGTTCAAGTTTATTTTGAATTGTATCTTTTACATTTGATCAAACTGCAATTACTCGGCGTTTTTTCTCAGTTTTTGTCAACATACCTGAGTTATAGAAGTTAGTTATATCTTTAACTCTTTGATCAGCAACTTTAAACTCTTCAAACTTCTCTGTAAAGGCAACAACATCGGCCGCACTAATTGTAGTACCAGATTTTGACGAGAATTTGAAACCAAGATCTTTCATGTTATCTAACATTTGAGCAGTTTTTTGAGCACCAAATGATTGGAAATATCTTTCAATTATTAGTGATAATTCTTTTTTCTTAATTGGTTGTTGAAGAATATATTCTTTTTCAATATATTCTCTAATATTGACATCGAAGCCAACTAAGAATTTTTTAATTTCAGTTTCTGCATTTAAAATGTTTGAATTAATAATTCAAGGGAACTTCTCTACGAACATTTGGTTGAAAATTATTTTCCCTACTGTTGTTATTAATATTTTTTCTTGATCTTCGTTTGCAAATAACTTGTTTTTCAATTCACAAACTGGGATACCAACTATTGCATTTAATGAAACACTTCCTGTTTCATAAGCAAGAATAACTTCATCATAGCTTGAGAATAAAGTACCTTGTCCTAATATATTAGGGTTATCAGATTCTTTTTCTTCAGTAGTTATATAGTAGTTACCAAGAATCATATCCTGTGTTGGTGTAACAATAGGTTTACCATCCTTAGGACCTAATATAGCTTTAGAACCAAGCATTAATGCCCTTGCTTCTGCAACAGCTTCTTCACTTATTGGTAAATGGACAGCCATTTGATCACCATCAAAGTCTGCGTTAAAAGCAGTAGTTACTAGTGGATGAAGTCTTATAGCCTTACCTTTTACAAGTTTTGGTTCGAAAGCCTGAATTCCTAGTCTATGCAGTGTAGGTGCTCTGTTTAAAAGAACTGGTCTATCTTTAATAACTTCTTCTAGAACATCTCATACTTTCGCATCGTTTGCTGAAATTAGTTTTTCTGCAACTTTTACGTTTTCTGCATGACCATCTTCTTGTAATTTTCTTATTACAAAAGGTTTAAATAATGTAATAGCCATATCTCTAGGGATACCAGCTTGATACATTTTTAAATCTGGCCCAATTGCAATAACAGATCTACCTGAGTAGTCAACACGTTTACCAAGTAAGTTTTGTCTAAAACGACCTTGCTTACCTTTAAGGATTGAAGTAAGAGATTTAAGAGCTCTCTTATCTTTTCCTATAACAGGTCTTGGTTTACGTTCGTTATCAAGTAACGCATCAACCGCTTCTTGTAACATACGTTTTTCATTATTAACAATTATGCTTGGCGCACCCATTGATTTAACTTTTTTTAGACGTTCATTTCTTATAATAATTCTTCTGTATAAATCATTTATTTCAGAAGTAGTAAAACGACCACCATCTAATTGTATAATTGGTCTAATGTCCGGAGGAATAACGGGAATTACTCTTAGTATCATTCATTCGGGTCTTGACATAGATTTTTTTAGCGAGTCAAGAATTTCTAATCTCTTCATCAATTTACTTTGATCAGAAGATCCTTTTTTTTCTCTTAAGTCATCTTTTATTTTTTCTATTTCACTTCCAAGATCAATATTTTTAAGTAATTCTTCAATAGCACTTGCTCCAATACCAAACTTTGCACCAGTATGTCTTGATATAAAAGTTGCGGCCTCATCCATTGAAAAAGGACTTTGAGGTGAAGCTAATTGTTCTATTAAATTTGTTGCACGTTTAAATGAGAACTCCTCAGGTTTAAGATTAAGTTTTAGATCCTCTAATGTTTTAAGAAGTTTCTCCCTTGTTTTTATGCTTGCTTTTCCATTTCCTAAATCAAGTACTTGTCCTTTTTTAATATGTTTTGAAACACCAGGGTCTAAAACTATATAACTTACAAAATAAACAACTTCTTCTACTTCTTTAGTTTTTAAATCTAAAATAGATGCTATTCTTGAAGGAGCAACTTTTAACATTCAAATATGTGTGACAGGTTCTTCTAATTCGATATGACCCATTCTTTCACGTCTTACAATTGACTCGGTGATTTCAACACCACAACGTTCACAAACTTTACCTTTATTTTTTACTTTTTTATATTTTCCACAGCTACATTCGTAGTTTCTAGTAGGACCAAAAATTCTTTCGTCAAATAATCCTTCTTTTTCTGTTTTTAATGTTTTGTAGTTAATAGTTTCAGGCTTTGTTACTTCTCCTCTTGATCAACTTCTTATAACATCAGGAGAAGCTAATTCAATTTTTATCATTTTTTTATTCGGTTTATTTAGCATTTATAACTACTCCTTTTATTTATTTTCTGACTCGTTGTCATCAAGATCATTTATATCATTTAGATCTAATTCATCAAGGTCGCTTTCACTAGTCTCTACAAATTCATCAATATCATTATCACTATTGAATGAGGTTGAAGTATGTTCCATAAAATCATTTAATTCATCAAGTTCAATTTCATCATCATCATATGCACTAATCGGTGCTTTTTTTCCATTTTCATCAATCATATGCATATCGAAACCTAATCCCATAATTTCTTTAGTTAAAACATTGAATGACTCTGGAATACCAGGTTTTGGGATTGGTTTTGATCTAACAATTGATTCATAAGTTTTGATACGACCCTTAATATCATCTGACTTAATTGTTAATATTTCTCTTAAAGTGTAAGCAGCACCATAAGCTTCTAATGCTCAAACTTCCATCTCACCAAATCTTTGACCACCATTTTGTGCTTTTCCACCTAGAGGTTGTTGGGTAATTAATGAGTATGGACCTATATTTCTTGTATGTAATTTGTCATCAACCATATGTGAAAGTTTTAACATATACATAACTCCAACAGATATAGGTTTATCAAATGCTTCGCCAGTTCTACCATCAATTAGTTTAACTTTACCATAATTTGTCATTCCAGCTTCTGACATTATATCTTTAAGATCTTCTTCTTTTACTCCTTCAAAAACAGGTGTACTTACTTTTATACCTAATTTTTGAGCAGCCATACCAAGGTGAATTTCTAAAACTTGCCCTATATTCATACGAGAAGGAACTCCTTGCGGGTTTAACATAATGTCAACTGGTGTACCATCTTCCATATGCGGCATATCCTCGATTGGCAAAATTTTTGAAATAACACCTTTGTTACCATGACGACCAGCCATTTTGTCACCTTCTTGAATTTTACGCTTTTGGACAACATAAACTTTTATAACTTCAAGAATATCAGCTGGTAAGTCATGACCATCTGCCTTGCTAAATCTTTTTATTGATTTTACAATTCCTTCTCCACCATTTGGAACTCTTAATGAATTATCTTTAACATTTCTTGATTTCTCACCAAAAATTGCGTGTAATAATTTATCTTCTGGGGATAATTGAGTTTGTGACTTTGGAGTAACTTTACCCACTAAAATATCTCCAACTTTTACTTCTGCACCTATAGCAACTATTCCGTCTGCATCAAGATTCTTTTTAACTGTTTCTGATACGTTTGGAATATCTCTGGTGATTTCTTCTTGTCCCTGTTTAGTCTGTCTTCTTTCGATAGTATACTCGTCTATATGAATTGAAGTAAATCTATCATCAATTACAACTCTTTCTGATACTATAACGGCATCCTCATAGTTGTATCCATTTCAAGTTGTAAATGCTACAACAACATTTTGACCAAGCGCCAATTCACCGTTTTCCATTGAAGGTCCATCAGCAAGGATATCTCTTTCCTGAATTTTGTCACCAACTCTTACTATTGGGATGTGAGTGATTGCAGTACCATTATTCGATCTATTAAAATCATTTAAATCATAACTTTTGATTCCATTTTTTTGTTCAACAACAATTCTTTTTGAATCTACATATTTTACAACACCTGACTCAGTTGCAACAATAGCATCCCCTGAGTCTCTTGCGGCTTCAAATTCTACTCCTGTACCAACAACTGGTGATTCAGGATCGATTAAAGGTACTGCTTGACGTTGCATGTTAGCACCCATTAGGGCACGGTTAGCATCATCATTTTCTAAGAAAGGAATACAAGAAGTGGCTATTGAAACAATTTGTTTAGGAGAAACGTCAACATAGTCAACATCAGAAGCATTAACCATAATGTCATCACCTCTATATCTTGCTATAACTTGGTCATCTAAAATAGTTCCATCTTCTGCCATTTTTATGTTTGCTTGTGCAACAACATACTCTTTTTCTCTATCAGCAGTTAAATATTCATATTGATCTAAGAATACTTTTTTGTTTTTAACTTTTCTATATGGTGTTTCTATAAATCCGTATTCATTTATTTTTGCATAAGTTGATAGGTTGTTTATCAAACCAATATTTGGTCCTTCAGGAGTTTCAATAGGACAAATTCTACCATAGTGAGAAGGGTGAACGTCCCTAACTTCAAGTGCAGCTCTATCTCTGCTTAAACCACCTGGACCAAGGGCAGTCAACCTACGTTTATTTGTAAGTTCTGCTAATGGGTTTGTTTGGTCCATGAATTGTGATAACTGAGACAAGTTAAAAAATTCTCCTATTATAGCAGTTAATGGCTTATTATTAATTACACCTGATGGTTTCATTTTGTATGGATTTGATGTAGCTAGTTTTTCACGCACATTTTTTTCTATACGCATCATACCAATTCTAAATTGGTTTTGTAACAATTCACCTACAGTTCGAACTCTTCTATTACCTAGGTGATCAATATCATCGACTTCGCCAATACCATTAGATAGATTTAAAGCATAAGATATAGTTGCAATAATATCTGGTATATTTACAAATTCATCGTTTGATGTTTGAGTTACACCTATTATTGTTGCAACTTCATCTCTTAAATCATTATCTTTAAAAACTTTTATTTTTTGTATTTCATTACCAGACTCAATGTTTGTATTAAAATTAATTTTTTGTACCATTGCTCCGGCACTTAAAACCAAATCTATATCATCAATATTATCTTTTGTAACTTCAAGACCCTTACTGAAAGCAACTTTTCCATTTACATCAATTATATCTTCGGCTAATATTCTTCCAATTAGTCTATTTTTAACTGCTAATTTTTGTTGTAGTTTAAAACGACCAGCCTTTGTCAAGTCATATTTTCGTTTGTCAAATAATAAACCATATAGGTATTTACTTGCGCCATCAGATGTTGCAGTTTCACCTTGTCTTATTTTTTTATAAATTTCTTGAACTTGATTTTCATAATCAATATTTATATCCCCAGTTAGAGTATCTTGTTCATAACTAAGTTCAATAGTTCTATCATTATCAAAAATATCTAAAACTAGTTCTTTTTCAATTTTAAATGCTGTTAGTAAACTTGATACACTAGTTTTTCTTGACTTATCAATCTTTACATGAAAAGCACTTGCTAATTTATTATCAGCAGTTTTCTTAGTTTCAAGTTCAAATTCTAATCATGTACCTCTTGAGGGAATAACATCAGCGTAATATATCATTTCACCATTCTTACGGTTCATTTCTTGTTTAAAATAACTACCTGGTGATCTAACTAATTGTGAAACGACAACTTTTTCACTACCATTTATTATGAATGTTCCTCTATCTGTCATTAAAGGAAACTCACCAAAGAATACTTCACCAGTTTTGTAAATATCAACAGTTGCAATAAACATTTCTTCTTTTTCTTCTCTTAGTTCAATTTGTATTGAGTCTCTTTCTCCATACTTACTCTTGAACTCGAAAAAGTAAAGATTATCTTTACCATTTTTAAACTCAACTGTGTTTGCTTCTAGTTTTTCTTGAAGCCATGCTTTTAAGAATCCATCTGTAGATCCTATTATGTTGCTTTTGTATACTTCAACATCTTCCATATGAATAGTTAATGATAAATTCGCATAAATTGGTGCATCATATATTTTTGATTCTTCTTTTGCTTTAACCATTGACATTCTTGGTTCTCTGAAATCTCAATCTGTTAGTGAAAGAACAATATTTCCATCAGCTGACATAATTGGAAATACTTCAGAAAATACTTCATTAATTCCAACTTTCTTAAATCACTCGAAAGTCGCAGTTTGTAGTTCTATAAGGTTTGGTAATTCTAAATTACCTGATACCTTTGAGTAATCCCTTCTTTGAACAAGCGCATTTATTTTTTTTGTTTTAAAATTCATTTAGTGTCCCCCAATCAAATGAAATATACGCACATAAATTCTATACTTTTTAATGGTATATTTCAATAGATTTTTAGTAGTTTTTTTAAAATGCAAAAGCAAGCATTTAATGCTTGCCGTTATTTTAAGTTGATTTACATATACTATTTAAGATCAACTGAAGCTCCTGCTTCAACTAATTGTTTTTTAATTTCTTCAGCATCTTCAACTTTTACGTTTTCTTTTAATGCTACAGGTAATGTACCGTCAACTAATTTTTTAGCTTCCATTAATCCTAGACCTGTAATTTCTTTTACAAGTTTTATAACTGAAACTTTATTTCCTCCTGGGTTTGTTAACATAACGCTAACTTCTGATGGAGCAGCTGATGCTCCAGCATCTGCTGATGGAGCAGCTACCGCTGCTGCTGCAACAACACCGAAGTGATCTTCAATTGCCTTAACTAAATCATTTAATTCTGTAAGCTTCATTTCTTCTAAAGCTTTAATAATGTCATCTTTTGTAATTGCCATTTTTATATTCTCCTTCTTAGTTTTGTTTTGTTTTTGCTATTTCTTTAACAATAAGCATGAACTGTCTTAGTGGGTAAATTAATGAAGAAGCAAACATTGAGTATAGTTCTTCTTTTGATGGTAGCATTGCAACTTCAGTAATTGCAGCTGTATCCATAACATTACCTTCATAAATACCGGCTTTTAATTTTAAATCTGGATTTTTTTTACTAAACTTTGCAACAAGCTTTGCAGGTTTAATTGGGTCTTCTTCTGAAAATAAAAATATATTTTGTTGTGTCAAAAATGCATCTAATCCTGTAATTTTAAGTTGATTAGTTGCCCTTTGGAATAATGAATCTTTATAAACTTTAATAAAGATTTTTTCTTCACGGGCCATGTTTCTAAGTTGACTTAACTGAGCAACAGATAGTTTTTTATATTCTGCAACAACCATACCTTTGCATGATTGAATTTTACTAGCTATTTCGTTAATAACCTCAGTCTTTTTTGTATGTGCTGGTCTTGAAACTGACAAACTAGGTACCTCCAATTCTATAAACTATTTTAAATACTATTAACCAAATAAAAACTTTGGAATACACCAAAGTTAGCATATATTGAATAATCAAATATATCATTCCTCGGCAACATTATTAAGAGATCAATCTCCGTTACTTTCTTTGGTACGAATAGCATATATATAATAACATTATTTTTATAATAATAATTAATTTTCAACTAAAACTTTTATACCTGGCCCCATTGTAGTTGATATTGATATATTTTTAATATATGTACCTTTAACAGCGGCTGGTTTTGCTTTCTTAATAACATCTAAAATTGCTTTGTAATTTTTTAGTAAGTTTTGATCATCAAATGATGCTTTACCTATAATTGAGTGAACATTTCCCTCTTTATCTGTTCTGTATTCAACCTTACCTTTTTTAATATCATTAATTGCGTTTGCGATATCAACTGTAACAGTTCCTGTTTTTGGATTAGGCATTAACCCTTTTGTTCCAAGAAGTTTTCCTATTTTACCAAGTTCCGCCATTATTTCTGGAGTTGCAACAACTATATCAAAATCAAATCAATTTTCTTTTTGAATTTTTTGGATAAGTTCAGTTCCACCTACGTAATCGGCTTTAGCATCAGTCGCTTCTTTAACCTTAGTTTTTGTTAAAGCTAATATTTTTTGAGTCTTACCTGTTCCACCCGGTAATACAATAGCACCTCTTATTTGTTGATCTGCATGTCTTGGATCAACATTTAAATTGAATGCAATATCAATAGTAGAGTCGAACTTTGTTACAGATGTTTCTTTTGCAAGTTTAATCGCTTCATCGATTGAGTAAAGCTTTGTTCTATCAACTTTTGCATTTGCTGCTTTTAATTTTTTACTTAATTTTGGCATAACTATTTACCTTCCTTAGATGGCATTCCATTAACTTTTATACCCATGTTTCTAGCTGTTCCTTCGATAATTCTCATTGCAGCTTCAACTGAGTTTGCATTTAAATCAGGTAACTTATATTCTGCTATTTTTCTTACTTCACTTGCATCTATTGATGCAACTTCTTCAGTTCCTGATTTTTTAGAACCTTTTTGAATGTTTGCTGCTTTTTTTAGTAAAAATGCTGCGGGAGTAGTTTTAAGTAAAAAATCAAATGACTTATCATCATATGCTGTAATTAATACAGGTACTACTTCTCCTGCTCTATCTTTAGTGGCTTCATTAAATTGTTGAGTGAATTGAGGCATATTAATACCTAATGATGCTAACTCAGCACCAGGTTTTGCTTGCATTGCCATAAATTCTAGTTTCGCTACACGTGTGATTTTTTTTGCCACGATACAACACCTCCTGTTTTCGCTGTGGTCCAATCGTATACATATTCTCTAATATATAATACTTCCACAATAAAAATCTGCCATTTATTATATTATCATATTTAATAAACTTTTTAAATTATTTCTATACTTTTTATTACTATTGGATATACTGGAACATCATCATAGTAGTTAACTGATGTAGTTTCAACTTTTTCGATATCTGCAACGACTTGTAAGCTTTCTTCATCTATTACTTTACCAAATGCTGCATATTCACCGTCTAAAAACTTAGCGTTACCTGAAACAATAAAAAATTGACTTGATGCACTATCTTTGACCATTGTTCTAGCCATTGATATTACTCCAATATCATGCGAAAGAGTGTTTTTGTCTCAACCATTTGACTTAAACTCACCAACTATTTCAGATGCACCTTTTTTTTCGCTCATATCTTGAAACATTCCACCACCTTGTATCATAAAACCTTTAATAACTCTATGAAATATTAGGTTATCAAAGTAATTTTCTTTTATTAGTTTAATAAAATTATCGACAGTTACTGGGGCTATTTCAGGGTATAACTCTAATTTAATAGACTTATTATTATTTAAATTTATTTTTATTAATGTATTTTTCATTATATCTCCTAAATAGTTAATATTTGTAGGCTAAACTAAGGTTATCAAATTCAAACTCTGTTGGAGTAATTCTACCAAATAGCTCAATATTTACAATAGCAATTCCTTTTTCAAAATCCATTTCCATTACTTGACCTTCTGTATTCGCAAAAGGTCCATCCTTAATAGTTACAACATCTTTTAACTTGAAACTTGCTTGATATAATACTTTCTCCTTTTTCGGTTGATTTGCATTTCCTTTTCCAACTTTTTTATCCTTAGAATTAACCTCTTCTTGGTTTAGTAATCTAAAAACTTCTTCGCTCGTTAATGGTAATGGTTTAGCACCTTTACCAGAAGATCCAATAAATCCTGTTACACCTGGGGTATTTCTAATTATGAATCAAGTTTCATCTGTCATGTGCATATTAATGAATATATATCCTGGGAATTTATTCTTATCAACAATTTTATTGTTCTTCCCCATAACTGGGCTTTTTGAAATTCTTATATCAAATACCTTTTCTTCTAAACTTGAAGACTCTATTTTTTGTAACAAATCTGATTTTACGCTATCTTCATGACCACTATTACAGTTAATTACAAATCACTGACCTTTATAAGAAGCTAATTCTTCTTCTATATCAATTAAATCTATTGCCATATTGCTCCTCTTTTATATAATTTTTATTTCTACAAATAAGTGTTGTAAACCATAGTCAACAGCAAAGAAAAAAATACCAAATATAAGTATAAATACAATCACTCATAAAAACTTCATACTTAAATTTTCACGAGTTGATCATTTTATTTTGTTTATTTCTTTTAGGAATTTAACTGGGCCTTCCTTTGCTACTTGTTTTAAACTTATTTTATCTTTATGTTTTTTTATTTTTTTTGCTCTAGCTGCTTTTATTTTTCCTTCATGTGTTCCATCATGACCTTGAACAGCAGTAAATAACTCATCAAATTGTTTCTTATTTTCCGCTTTTTTTAGTCTTTTCTCATTTAATCTTCTAAGTTTTTCTTGATTTTTCTCTTCCTTAGATATTTTCTTTTTTTTATCATCCATTTTATCTTGTCTCCTTATGAAGAACATGCATGTTGCATGTAGGGCAAAACTTCTTAATTTCTAATCTTTCTGAGTTATTCATCGTACTTTTGTTAAACGTATAGTTTCTCGATAGGCAATTAACACACACAATAATTGCTTTTGTTCTACTTGTTGACATAATTACCACAATACTTTCTTAAAATATTATATATTACTATACTAATTTATTAAACTAATAAAGTATTTTTTTAAATTTTCTTTGCATATTAAGAATTGCTTTCTTGTTATATTTAAATTTTGAATGATTTCTTTTTGTGTATATCCTTCATATATCATTGTTATTATTTTTTTGTCTATTTCATTCGCTTGTGAATGAAGGTATGCATTAATAACAGATTTAATTTCTTCATTCTTTAAATTTCCTACAAATTGATTATAAGAAAAGTCATCGACGTCTCTATCTAATGCAGACATAAACGAACCGACTAGTTCTCCTCTATTACTATTAATTGCTTGTATAGTTGCAAGTCTTTTCTTTCTTCTCAGAAACTTTGCATAATCCAATATTCTTTTTTTTAATAAATAATTTGTATATGCTGAAAGTGGTACGTTAGTTTTATAATCATACTTATTCTCCACTTCAATCAAAGTTATGTAGACAATATGAATAAAGTCTTCTACATCAAGTTGTAATTGTGACAACTTACGATGTTCATTAATAATTGTTTTGTATAAAAGATTTTTTAAAAACGCTAGTTCATCACTTGAAATTAACTCCTTGAACTTTAGTTCAACTATTTTATTTAAAATGATTTTAGTATCTTGATAGTTGTTTCTCATAAAAACTACCTCTATTCTATTTTTTATTGTTGAAGAATTTATACAAAATTATTCCACAGGCAACAGAAACATTTAAAGAATCTTTAAAATTGTTTGTACTAATTTTAAAAATAAAGTCTGAGATGTTTATTATTCCATTTGAGACTCCACTTCCTTCATTGCCGATAACAATAACTTTTTTTCCTGTTGTGTCTAAGGTATCCATATTTACACTACTTTCTACTAAAGCAGAAGAAAAAATTCAAAAACCTTTTTCTTTTAAATTAATTAATGAATTAACAAGGCTGTTAACCTTAATAATTGGCACATTAAATATGGTTCCTGCAGATGCCTTAATAACAACTGGAGTGATATCAGATTGATTAATTGATTTTACTATAATAGCATCTACACCTAATAGAGATGATGTTCTAATAATTGCACCAAAATTTTGTGGATCTTGAATTCTGTCTAGAACTAAAATCATTTTACAATCTTCTCTTATTATATATTCAAATTGTCTATAATTAAAATCTTTTAAAATTGCTAGATAACCTTGATGTACACTTGATTTATCTTTTGTTATTTTTGTGAATTCTTCTTTTTCAATAGTTGTTCATTCTATATTATTATTTTTCAATGATGAGAATGCATCTCTTGTGAAAGATAAACCTTTTAATATATACACTCTTTTTACTTTTTTTGGATGACCAATTAAAATATTTTCTACAACGTTTTTTCCGTATGCAATTAATTCTTTCATTAAAATATATTTCTTTCTAATAAAGTTTGTCTTAATTTATCTGCTCTATCATAATCCTTATCTAGTTTAGCTTGTTTTCATAAATTCAATAATTTAATATCATCTGTAGTTAACTCTAATAAATCAAAACTAAAACCTAGACATTTAATAATTTCCTTTAGTTCATTTATGCACAAGTCCAAGTAACCACTTTTTAATTGTTTATTTATATTTTTTATTAAATCATCAACAAGTGTTATAACCATTGGCGTGTTTAGGTCATCGTCCATATAATTAGAAAACTTCTCAAGAAAATTTAATGGATTAAAATCTTCATCAATTGGTGTTTTATTATTTTCAAATACTTCTTTAATAGCTAATTTTCAATTTACTGTTTTAAGTAAATTATGTAGTTTTTTATTTCATTCTACAGCTTGATTAATTGATGTATCTGTAATATTTAAAGGTTGTCTATAACTTGAAGATAAAAAAATATATCTTAATACATTTGGATCATAATTTGTTAAAAAATCTTTAACGTTAATTATATTTCCAAATGATTTTGACATCTTTAGATTATTTAATGTTAAATGACCATTATAAATTCAAAACCTTGCTAACTCAATGTTATTTTTTGCTATAAATTGAATTCTTTCATTTTCATGGTGAGGAAACTTTAAATCAATTCCACCGACATGGATATCAATTGTATTTTTAAAGTAATTATCAATTAAAAGTGCACATTCAGTATGTCAACCAGGTCTACCTAAACCTCATTTTGATAATCATTTTTTTCCAACTTTTGTTTTTTTTCACAAAACAAAATCAAAAGCATTTTTTTTATTGATATCGTTATCAAATCTTACTCCATTTAACAAATTATCAATCTCTTGCTTTGATAATTTACCATACTCTTCTTCGATACTTGAAATATCAAAATAGACACTACCATTAGATTCATAAGCATGTCCTTTTTCTATAAGAGCATCTATAAAAAAAATAATTTCATCAATTTTAGATGATATTGAAATAATGTTAGTTGGACTTAGCAAATTTAAATTGTTCATATCTTCTAAAAACGCTTTTTTATACTTATTTACTAAATCTTCTTCCGTAATATTAAGTTGGTTAGCTTTGTTAATAATCTTGTCATCAATATCTGTAATATTTAATAGGTAATTGTAATCTATATTTTTATAATCTAAATATCTTATCAAAGTATCTGTTAGTATTAATGGTCTTGCATTACCAATATGAATATAATCATACACTGTTGGTCCACAAGTATATATAGTTACACTTTTGCTATTTAGTTTTGTAATATCCCCTGTGAATGAGTTAAAAAGTTTCATTAATAATTTCCTTTATCTATCACGTTTTATTAGTGGATGTACTGCTTTATATGCAAAATATAAAACTGTAGAGTTAAACAATATTTTTAATGGAGCTTGTACTAATCTACTTATTAGCATTGCGCTATATCCTTTAGAACCTTCTATTCCTAGGAAACCCGCGTCTCCCCATGCTGATATTATTGAAGTTGATAAGTACTCTGAAGCTGTTGCAAACAAAATTATTGGTAATAATACATGTAATGCTTTTGTATTTTTTTTAAAGAGTAATGTAAAATATATTAATCATATAAAAAATACACATATGAGTATTGAACCTGTAAAAAATCATTTGTATATTTCTTTAGTCACACTTAAACCGAATAAACTTATTTCTCCACTATAATAATCTGTAATAACCAATATGAAAACTGCAAATATTATGAAGAAAAGGTTTATTAAGAACATATTTACTCAATTATACCCTTTACCTAGTCTTAATAAACTTGACCCTATACCTGCAATAAACCCAAATGATATTACAACAATTATAAATGCCGGATGTATAAATGACGGTACAAAAATCATAACCAGAACTTCGGTTATAATAGCAACCATTACCCCAATTATAGGGCCAAAAATAAAACCTGTAATTTTAACCATTACACCTTCAAATGCAATTCTAATTGGAGGAAAAACAGTTATAGGAATTGTTAATGATATTACAACAGTAACACTAACATTTATAGCAGTAAACATTGTTATATAAGCAATGTTTTTAGTTGTAAATCTTATACCATGATATCTCTCTTTAAGAACAACATATGAGAATGTATTATAAATAAAGTACGCTAAAATAAATGCTCCTATCATACCTGACATTGCATAAGCAAGATTATTACCATCTAATAGTCAGTTACTGATTTTTTCCATAAATACCTCTTATAAACTTCAGTCTATAGTTTTAATTTGCTTATTTATCAATAATATGTTTATTTTTGAGAAGACAGAACTCCCAGAAAAACCTTTATTAAAACTAAAGGGGGAAGGATGGGAAGTAATAATAACATCCTTGGTTTTTTTCTTAAAATTATTATATATATTTTTTGCTGAATTACCTCATAAACAATAAATAATATTTTTATTTTTATGATTTAAATTTTCTAATAATTTAATAATAAATCTATCTCAGCCTAATCGTTTATGGGAATTAGGTTTATGCGGTTCAACAGTCAATGAAGTATTAATTAAAAAAACACCTTGTTTTACCCATCCCATTAAACTATTGTTTAATTTATGATCAACATTAAGATCTCTTTTTAACTCCTTAAAAATATTACTTAGACTTCTTGGGGTGGGTTTGTCATTAAAGCTACTAAACGCAACACCATCAGCTTGACCTATATCATGATAAGGATCTTGTCCTAGAATTATTACTTTAATGTTATTCACACTAATATTATTAAACAAATTAAACACTAGTTCCTTAGGAGGTAAAAAATTATTTATTTGTTCTAAACTCTTTCATATTTTATCTAGTTCAAAATCTAAATTATTAGAAAGAATAAATTCGGTTCATTCATTATTAAGATAACTTTTTCAACTCATCTATTTTTTTTCTTTCTTTTGTTCTTTCTTTTGCTGTTTATCAATCCTTTTAAGGATTCTTCTTTCTTTCTTGTTAACTCCGAAGTTTTCAAAATCATCCATTTCCGCATCTCTTCTAGGGGTTGAGAAAATTTCATCTTCTTCGTTAATTGGACCAAGATCAATTACATCATCTTTTTTTGGAACAAAGTTATTCACTGTAACAAGATTGTCCTCATATAGACTTGTTATTGATTTGCCCGTTTCTTTGTTACTATCAAGAGCGTTTTTTTCGGGCTTTTTATTAATTAAATCAGCTTCCTTAAGAAGCTTTTCATATTTAATTTGGTCTAATTGGTTATCCAATTTCTCATTATTTAAATTATAGTTTAAATTTTTACCTTCTGCAATTAAGTCATTTTCATACTCTAATGGCGAGTTAACTTTGCTTGAAATTTCCTTATTCCTTAGGGTATTTTGATAACTATCATTTAATTCATCAAGTTCCTTATCAACTATAAAATCAAGATTTTCATCATCCTTAAATGGGATTTCTTTTGAGTTATTTGAATCTAATAGTCCTTCTACTTTTGTGTCATTATTAATTTTCGAAACGTGGTGACTTTTATTATAATCTACTTCTGCATTTAAATCGTTATTTACTATAGTTGATTCTCTTAAACTATTATCTTTTTCCTCATTAATAGATTTATCTTTTTGTAATATTTCTTGAATTCTTTCTTTTAAATTATTTTTATTTTTAACGCTTTCTTCTTCTAATAATGAATCTGCTTCATTCTTATATATTTCATTATTTTTAAAACTATTATTATTAAATATTTCACTATTTGAATCAACTAAATTGGGTGAGGTCAAATTATTTAACCTATCTTTTACTTCTTTTTTTTTAACCGATGCTTTACTTAAGTTTTTGTAAGCAGAGAGTTCACCTAAACTATCATCATCAGTACTATTATAGTACAATTCAGAGTCAGCATTTTTAAATATAGCACCTTCTCTATCTTCTTCAAAAATTGAGTTATCAATTGATAATGTATCGTCATTAAATATTATTGGTTCTTTTGAAGATATATCAAAGTTTCTCATCTCCTCCTTTAATTTATCATCGTTAAATAATGATTCTCTTTTATTTTTCTTATACTGTAGGAATTTGCTTTCTTTTTGCAAACTGTTTTCATTTAAAAAATCTTCTTCATTACCATAGCTATCATAACCTTGGGTTTTTTGACTTTGTTGATTATATTGCCTATTACTACTTAAATTATTATCCCTATTATTTTTTTGAAAGTCTAAGTTATTTTTTGGTGATTGTTGGAAATAACTGTTGTTTGAAGGTTGTTGGCTATTGAATGGTTGTTGGCTATTGAATGGTTGTTGGAAATAACTGTTGTTTGAAGGTTGTTGGCTATTGAATGGTTGTTGGCTATTGAATGGTTGTTGGAAATAACTGTTGTTTGAAGGTTGTTGATTATTGAATGGTTGTTGGCTATTGAATGGTTGTTGGAAATAACTGTTGTTTGAAGGTTGTTGATTATTGAATGGTTGTTGGCTATTGAATGGTTGTTGGAAATTGTCATTTGAAGGTTTTTGTTCGTTGCTCAACTGGGGTGGTACATATTGATTTAGTGGAATGTTACTTGGTAAAAAGCTTGTAAATGATGGAATTGAATTTTGGTAAAACATTCCTCCACCATTATATGGTAATGACATTATACCAAGAGGTGATTCATTATAAAATGAGCTAAAATTAAATGGGCTATAACCGAATCCATTTAATGGAAGACATGATATGTTAGGACTATAGGGGTCAAAAACATAAAATAAAGATTGAATAAACAAATGCGCATCATCTTCATTTAAAAAAGAAGCAATCACTTTATTCAAGCTATAGTCTATAACATTAAAATAATTATTCTCAAATCTTATATAGTAATTCATGTGACTTTACCTCACAAATAATATTTTAATTATCTCATATATCAAAAATAAATAATAGATTATTAATCTATTATTTATTTTTTGGTTACATTAATATTAACTTTTTCGATATCAAGAGATTCAAACATATTTTCCTCACCAATTTTGAAAAACTTTTTATCTGAGAATTGATAAATTGTAGGTTCATACCAATAATAAACCAGATCTTTTCTTGCACTTCCATTTGACTCGTCTTTTTTTTCGCTTATTTTAAAGTTTGAAAGTGTCAATCCAACAACCATATTATTTAAACCATCAATATTAACTGTGTAACTTTTTTCGTCACCATTATCACTCGGTACCACAAAATCTAAACTTATACTAGGGGCGTTTAATGCTTTTGAATACACGAAAGTTTTTCCTTCATTTTCTTTATCATTTTGTGATCCTATTTCTTTTTTATCTTTTACTCTAAAAAGTTTTGCACCTTTTGATATATCATATGCATCCTCAGAGTACTCAGAGATTGCACGTTCTCCTTTATCAGCTTTTTTTAATAAAAAGTCAGAAGGCATAAGAAAACCAATTTCTACTTTATCTTTTGAATCAACAAGTTGTTTATGTATTAAGCTGAAAGTAGTTTTATTAACTCCTTTAATTAAGTTTTGTGATTCAGTTGTAACATTATTCAATAACTTATCATAAAAGTTGTCAGCTTCTTCTGAGGACATTGCAAACGCCAATTTATCTTTATATTCACTAAAATATCCAAAACTATCATTTTCGAATAATTCAGGATAATACGTACTTCAATTTAAATCATAAAAATCTGATAAGTTTTGTTTAGTAACGTTAGAATCACTTGTTACTTCCGATTTATCTAACTCAGCTTTTTCATTATAATCATTTTCTAATGTTACTCCAAAAGAATTATTACCATTAAAAGTGGTAATTTTAGTATTTGAATTGCCATATTCAGCACTTAAATTTTTATCATCTAGTTTAATGGAATTAATTTTATAATCTAAGGATTTAAATCTTGTGTTTTTCGAAGACCTTGTGTAATCTTCTATAAACTCATCTTTTGTTGAATCATTATCGAAATTAATTTTTGCTTTTTTTGATGTATATGAGTCATTCAAAATATAATCAAGTGACAAACCAAGTCCAGACTCACCTAAAAATTTTTGTTCTTTTGTTCTCTTTTCAATGTTTTGATATTTACTATCTTTATAAGTTAACGCTTCTAACAATTGGATAGTTAAATTAGTCATCAATTTATTATTACCATTAGAGAATAACTCTGTTGCTCTAATATCTTTATCTTCACCTCTTCATTTTAGTTTATATTCTTTTTTACCGCCAACATAAACATCCATCCCATCAGTCGGTGCCTCACATGAGACTGTATTTATAGCGGCTGTTGAAGTTAACATTAGCGCTGATAATAGTGTAAGTACTTTCTTCATATTTTCTCCTTAATTAATTATTCTTATCTAAAAACTTTCCACAATTTCTTATGAAGTTAATTTTGACAGTTCCTGTCGGACCATTTCTATGCTTAGAGATTATAACATCAGTTTCATCTGTATCTTCTATTATAGTTGAAACATCACCCGTTTCAATTGAATCATAAGATAATTCTTTACTATCATAATATGCTTCCCTATATAGAAACATTATTATGTCAGCATCTTGTTCAATAGCACCACTATCTCGCAAATCTGACATTATTGGGATTTTTTGTTCTCTTGATTCTACTTTTCTTGAAAGTTGTGATAAACATATAATGGGCATTTCCAATTCTCTAGCTATTTTTTTTAACTGTCTTGATATAGCAGCTACTTCATTTTGTCTACTTTCGAAACTTGTTGATATTGAAGAAATTAATTGAAGGTAGTCTATTATACATATATCTATTTTAAAATCTCTCTTCAACTTTCTAAGTTTAGATTGCAATTGCAATACATTTATACTAGGCGAATCATCAATAACTATATTCATTTTTTTTATATCTTCTCCACCTGCATAAATTCTTTTCCATACCTCTTTAGACAGATTTTTAGATCTTTTCAATAAACTAGAACTAACTTTTGATTTAGCACTTAAAATTCGTTGTACCAACTGTTCTTTAGGCATTTCAAGAGAAAAAAATGCAACCGACTTATTATATGTTGTTGCATTAATTGCTAAATTTAACGCAAATGCTGTCTTACCCATTGATGGTCTGGCCGCAAGTATAATAAGGTCACCATTTTGTCACCCATTTGTCATTTGGTCTATTAAATAAAACCCTGAAGGAACACCATTAATAAAGTTTTCGTTCTTCGATAACTCTTCTATTTTTTTTATTACATCAATTATTGTCTTATTTATTTGTGTAGCTTCATCCTTATGAATATCTGTTTTTATCTCTAATATTCTTTGTTGCGTTTCTAAAAACACCTGGTCAATTGGTGTATTATTTTCTCTAAGTTTTTTTATATTCTCAAGTTCTCTATCTAGTTTTCTACCAATTGAACTTTTAAATATTAGTTCTACATAATCTTCAAATCCTTCATCGGTTACATAATATCCAGAAATATTAGAGATATATTCAACCCCACCTACTTCATTAAGTTTCTTTTCGCTTTCAAGACTTTCAATAACCTTTGTCAAAGATATAGTTTTACTTATACTAGATAATTTTTTTATTGAAGAAAAAATTATATTATGTTGTTTTAAAAAAAAGTCATTTTCATCAAGTTGAGTTATTATTTCAAATCGAGCTTTTGGTGAGTGTAAAGTAATAGCTAAAACTGTTTTTTCTAAATCAATGAGAGTAGTATTATTGATATCTGTCATGTACTAAATAACTCCTTCTACATTGACTTTTAGAGTCGCACTTTTTTCTTTAGACAACTTTATTTTAAGATAGTATAAACCAGCTTTGTTAATATTTTCATGTCTTTCAAACTTACGCTTATCAATTTCAATTCCATGACTTTTATTCAATACATCGACAATTTGATTTAAAGAAATTGTACCAAATGCCTTACCTTTATTTAGTTTTAGTGAGAACTTTAAAGTTATTTGCTCTATTTTTTCAACCAATTCATTGACTTGTTCTCTACTTTCGTTTTCTATCTCTTGTTGCTTATTTTTTAAAACTCTTAGATGCCCTAGTTCTTTTGTTGAAGCGACTTTAGCAAGGTTTTTGGGTATCAAAAAGTTTCTTGCATATCCGTCAGACACTTCTACAACATCATTTTTTTTACCATAATTTTTTACATCTTCTAATAAAATTACTTTCATATAATCACCAAAATAATTATAACAAATAAAAAATACCCAGCTGGGTATAATAATTTTTTATTGAACTATAAATGGTAATAATCCCATAATTCTAGCTCTCTTTATTGCGATTGCTAACATTCTTTGGTGTTTTGGCGAAGTACCAGTAACTCTTCTTGGTAATATTTGACCATTTATTGATATAAATTTTTTTAGTAAGTCTACATCTTTATAGTCAATGTAATCTATCTTATTTTTTGCAAAGAAGTTAACTTTTTTTCTTCTAACAAATTTTTTTACCATGATTTTCTCCTTTTAATCTTCTCATAATATAGAATCATCATCTTTTATTTTTTCGTCTTCAACTAAATCAAAATCAAGAGCCTTATTGTTTTGTGTATTACCAATGTTACCTGGACTAGTAAAATTTGAAAATCTATCTTGATTAGATGATGTATCTTGTACACTACTTGATAAAAATTGTACTCTGTTTGCTCTAACAAATACACTTTGTTGAAATTGACCATTTATATTTTCTTGTCTTACATTAAGCGAACCTTCAACAGATACTTGTCCACCTTTTTTTAAGTACTTAGCCATATTTTCTGCTGTTTTTTCCCAAGCAAAACACGGTACGAACTGTGTGTATTGTTTACCACCCGCAAACTCATTTACAGCTAATGTAAAAGCAACGAATGCTCTATTATCTTTTGAGTTTCTTAGTTCTGGATCTTTGGTTATTCTACCTATTAAATTTACAGAGTTCATATTTTATCCTCTTAGTCTTTTACTTCTTTTACTTCAGAAGGAGTGGCTTTAACTTCTTCTTTAGGTTCTTTTCTTTCAGATGTATTATCATCTTTTCTAAACCTTTTTTCATATGGTCTATTAGGTTTTCTTTCTTCTCTATATTTAGACATATCTGTTTTTGCATACATAGTTGATTGAATATAGTTTTTTTCATTTTCAGTATTAATAATTAAACTTCTAACTATATTTTTATCAATGTGTGAAACACGTTCAAACTCAGATATATTAGTTGAATCTGTTTCAACAATAAGAACACAATAATGTCCTTTTTTCTTTTTATCTATTTCATATGCAAAATCTTTTAATCCTCAATTTTCAGACTCTAAAATTTTTCCTGAATTAGCAGTTAAAATTTCATTAAACTTTTGTTCAACTTTTTTTACGTCATCTACATCTTTATCAATGATGTACATAATTTCGTATTTTCTTATCATAGGTTCTCCTTTTGGTCTATTGGCCTTAGAAAAGGCAAGGAATTAATATTAAATTAACTCGCTTATTAATTATATATTAATTTGTTATTTTATTAAATATAAATATGATTATAGATTCAAATCACTAGCATAAGTTATTTTTATATTTTTAGAGTCACCTTCAATAAGTTTTATTTTTAAGCTTTTGTTATTTTCAACAGCTTGAAGATCATCCATTCAATTAGCATCAAATTTCTCATATGCTTTTTTAATAACACTAGATAGAAAAACTTGTGGAGTTTGAGTTTGTATAAATTCATTTCTATTAACTGTTTTAATAGTATTATCCTCAAACACTTGCTTTAAACAACTTGTAACTTTTAAATATGGTACTACTACATCATAATTCTTAATTTCTTCTAATAACATTTTAATGAAGCTTTTATTAACAAACGGTCTTGCACCATCATGTACTAGTACATATTTTTTAGTTACTAATTTCAAACCATTATATACTGATGATGCTCTAGTTTCGCCACCAAAAGTTTTTACAACATTCTTATTTTTTACTTTGTCGAAAACCTGATTATTAGAAACTAATATAATTTCTTCAATTAATTTATTTTCTAAGAACCTATCTATAGTTATATTAATCAAATATTCACCATCTATTCTAGATAATAGTTTGTTATTTTTACCGAATCTATTTGAACTCCCATTTGCCACAATGATAATACTAAACATACTACTCCTTAAAATACTTTAATTTTATTAGCTCTACAATATTCAATAAATTCCTCATCCCAAATAGACGAATGCACTTCTGCTATGTGTTGCTTCTCTAATATCATCATAGTCACTCTATTTATGAAAAGTCCTGAAGACAATGAAACTGGTAGTGCATTTGACTTAATTAAATAATTATAATTAGTATTATTTTTATAATTCTCTTTTAGTAAGAGGTTTTGTTTTCTTAAAACTTCTCTATCAACTTGGTATGAAGCATAACCTATTGAAACTGCTTTTTCACACTCATAATTATATACATAAAGTTTAGAATATGTTTTAAAATCAAAAACATCTTCTGAAAAGCTATTCATACTTTTATGATTAATTATTTTTTCGACATAGTCTTTTAATACAAAACTTCCATTTTCTTTTGCAAACTTATTAATTCTTTCCTTGAAGGTCAATAATGGGTATAATTCTCTTAACTTCTTATAAGAAACAAATGTTAATGTTTTTGCAAAGTGCGATTTTTTTAAGTTCTTATATTGCTCACTTGTTTTTATATCAATACTATAAATTAAGGAATAAAGTTCTATTAATATGCTATCTAAGAACTTCATATCTATTTCTTTTGTTAAAAGCTCAATACCTAGTTCATCATATATTATCGAGCTAGTATTACCAACTTTCGCATCTCTATCAATGGTTGAAAACTTTGATATAATACCCTTTTTATTTTCTAGGTGCTCGATATTTGATAAAATTTTTCTTCTTCATTTGTTGTTTGCTAATATAATCTCCCCAAAATCTTTACTGTCAATTATATCAAAATCAATTGGTCTTTTTGTTTGTTGAAAATCGTCATTTAGTCAGTCTCTTTTATTTGTTACAATACCACTATCTACAGAAATTAACTTAAACTTATTCTTTATACCCAAAAATAAGCTATCTTTAATTAATTCGATAGCTTTTAATGTATCTTTAAAATTTAGTTTAGAAACATACCCTAAAACAATACCAAACTTCATTAGTTACCTCTTGGTCTTAATTGTGGAAATAATAAAACGTCTTTAATTGAATCAGATCCTGTTAAAAGCATTACTAATCTGTCAATTCCAATTCCGATCCCTGCTGTTGGCGGCATTCCATATTCCAAAGCTTCTATAAAATCTAAATCCAATTCAGACGCTTCTTCATCTCCTGCTTCAGCTTGTTTTATTTGATCTAAAAATCTTTCATATTGATCAATAGGATTGTTTAATTCTGAAAAAGCATTTGCATACTCTCTTTTATTTATAAAAAATTCAAATCTATCGGTGAATCTTCCGTCATCTTTATTTAATTTTGAAAGAGGTGATATTTCTTTTGGGTGTCCAATTATAAAAGTTGGTTCAATTATTTTATCTTCTACAAAGTGTTCAAAGAATAAGTTGATAATATGACCTACTGAGAAGTGATATTTTTCATAATGAACATTATGTTTATCGGCTAATTCAATTGCTTCTTTGTAAGTCATTGGTTTTCAAAAATCTACTCCACATACTTCTTTAATTGCGTCCACCATATGTCACCTTTTGAAAGGTTTTGAAAAATCATAATCATTTCCATCATATGTTAATTTTGTACTACCATTTACCTGCTCAGCACATGTTCTAAATATTTCTTCACATAAATTCATTAAAAAATTCATTTCTTTATAAGCTACATAAATTTCAATTGAAGTAAATTCCGGGTTATGTCTTGTACTCATTCCTTCGTTTCTAAATAGTCTCCCTATTTCATATACTCCTTCAAAACCTCCTACTATGCACCTTTTTAAGTGAAGCTCTGTTGCAATTCTTAAGTAAAAATTAGAATCGAGCGCATTATAATGAGTAATAAATGGTCTTGCATCACCACCAGCTTTTATTAATTGAAGTATTGGCGTTTCAACTTCTATGTACCCTTTTTCATCTAAAACTCTTTGAATAGTTCTAATAATTTTACTTCTCTTTTGGAACACTTTTTTTGTTTCTGGGTTAACTATTAAATCAACATATCTTCTTCTATATTTTTCCTCTATATCTGAAATTCCTGCATATTTATCAGGGAGCGGTTTAAGTGCTTTTGTTAAAAGGGTAAATTCTTTAACTCTTATAGTTAACTCACCGTGATCGGTTTTCATCATTATACCTTTTACTCCAATTATGTCTCCAAGGTCTAAATCTCTGAAATATGCAAAATTAGTTTCTTGAACTTCATCCTCTCTTACATAAATTTGAATCACAGCTTCTTGATCTTGTATATTTGCAAAAATAGCTTTTTTACCTGCTTCTCTAAATAATCTAATTCTACCTGCTGTAGAAATTATATTTCCGTCACTTAATTTTGATAAATCTTCTTTATCAAAACGATTATATTCATCAATTAATGCTTGTAATGTATGAGATCTATCATAACTATTTTCTACATATGGATCTTTGTTTTCTTTTATTAGGCTCTCTAATTTTTGTCTCCTAATTTGTTCTTGTTCACTAAAAATTCTTTCGTTGTTATCTTTCATATTTTTTCCTCTAATTCTAGTATAAGTCAATAACTGACTCTAGGTCTTTAATAGTTTCAATCTGAACTGCTTTGTTTTGCATTTCACTATAATTTGGACTTTTTTTATATGCCTTTATATATCAAACTAACTGCTTTCGCATTTCCTTAATCGCATGTTCTTCACCTAGTTCATTTATTAATAATTTTGCATGTCTTATAATTGTCTCTTTTCATTCATTGAATGAAGGTTTCTCTAACAATGTTTTAGTATTTAAATAATGTTCTATCTCTCTAAAAATTCATGGATTTCCTTGGGCTGCTCTAGAAATCATAATTGCGTCACATCCAGTTTCTAAAAACATTTTTTCTGCAGATTCTCCATCTACAACATCACCATTTCCAATTACTGGTATTTTAACTGCTTCTTTCACTTTTTTAATCCATGTTCAATCTGCTTGTCCTTTATAAAATTGATTTCGTGTCCTACCATGAATTGCTACTGCACTTGCACCGTTTTCTTCTGCAATTTTTGCTAGTTCAACTACGTTCTTGCTCTCATCATCTCAGCCAATTCTCATTTTAACAGTTACTGGTTTATCAGTACTATTAACTACTGCTCTTATTACTTCTCCAACTCTTTCTGGGAATTTTAATAAGTTTGCACCAGCTTGACTCCTTAGAGCTACCTTAGGTGCTGGACAACCCATATTAATGTCAATTATGTCACAATCAGAATTTACATCAACTATTTTTGTACCCTCAACAAAAGAATTTACATCATAACCAAATATTTGTAATGAGGTTGGTTTTTCGATCTCAGAGACATAAATCATTTTCTTTGTTTTTTGATTATTATGTACCAAACCCTCCATACTAACCATTTCAGCATAAACAAGAGAAGCTCCTTTTTCACGACAGATTGTTCTAAAAGCGCTATTAGTTGTTCCTGCCATAGGACCAAGAAATAATCTACCTTCTATATTTATATTTTTTATTTTCATTAACCTATTAACTTGCCATTTAAATACATAAAATTATTTATTTCAGTAAACTTTAAATATATCTTCTTATAATATTTACCAAAAAAATCTTGTAAATGATTTGCTACGATTTCCTGCTTTAAAGGCCTCCCAAGTCATTCAACAGAAACATAAAGAACATTTATATCATTATCATTAGTAATTAAACTTATTTCTTCATACAAGAATACAAAATTTTCAACCTTAGCGTTTACTAGTAATGCTAATTCCCCTATTTTCTTATGATATTCTTGAACTGTTTTTAAATTTTCACCTTTGAATGTAAATACTGGCATAATAACCTCCGTCTATTATTTTAATTATAATTTAAATAAATAAAAAAAGTACTAAAAAGTACTAGTTTTTAAGATCAATCAATATCAGAAGGTTTTTTTGGGTTAGCATTATTTCTAATGTCATCTATTAAACCATTTTTTACATGAATAACTGTATCACCAATTTCACTAATATTAGGGTTATGAGTAACTATTATAATTGTAGTCTTGTATTTGTTTTTTATATCTACAAGTATTTCCAGAACTCTTCTACCCATTTCTTCATCAAGTGCACCTGTTGGCTCATCACCAAACAATATCTCAGGACTTTTCGCAAGTGCTCTTGCAATAGAAACCCTTTGTTGTTGACCACCTGACATTTGGTGAGGGTATTTATTCATTTGGTCTTCCATACCAATTGTTTTGAAAATATCAACTAATGACATTTTATTTTCTTTTCTTTTACTTAGGTTTTCACCAACCTCAGCATTCTCTTTAGCTGTTAAATTAGATAATAAATTGTATTGTTGGAAAATGAAACCAACATTTTCACGTCTAAATTTAGTTAAGTGCGAATCTTTTAATAAAGATAAATTGTTTCCTAATACAAAAATATCTCCTTCAGAAGATTTATCAAGTCCTGAAATTGTATTTAATAATGTTGTTTTACCAGAACCAGATGGTCCAAGTATTACAATGAACTTACCTTTTTCTATTTTTAAATCAACTCCTCTTAATACGGGGGTTAATATATCTCCAGTTTGATATCACTTTCGTACTCCAAAAAGTTCAATTACATATTTATCAGTATCAGGTTTATTATCAGTTGTTGTAACAATATCTCCTAATAATATCTTTTTAGAAAACTTTGATGTTTGTTGTTTTTGAAACTTAATCTTCTGCTTTAATTCTTTAAATTCATCAGACTCGTTGAAAGTAGGCTTATTAATTACAACGAACTCGGGTATTTTTTCAGTCATGTTATTCTCCTTATTAAATTATAAAGTACACTAAAATAATTT
This sequence comes from Spiroplasma corruscae, assembly GCF_002237575.1. Taxonomy (NCBI): domain Bacteria; kingdom Bacillati; phylum Mycoplasmatota; class Mollicutes; order Entomoplasmatales; family Spiroplasmataceae; genus Spiroplasma; species Spiroplasma corruscae. Next base: position 16,130 of record NZ_CP022535.1, on the reverse strand, counting down.
TATCATACTATTCTAATAAAGTTAAAATTTCATCTGGTCTAATGTTGTATTGTTTAGTACAAAAATCACAAATAACCTCTATAACTTCTCCTTCTTCATAAGCCTTTTTTAATTCTTCTTTGCTAAGTAACTTTAAAGAACTCATGACTTTATCATTAGAACATGTGCATTTAAACTTTATTTCCCTAGTTTCTAATACTTTCGCATCCTCGCAAATATCCTTTACAAGCGCATCATAATTTGTTGTTTTTTCAAGAGTACTAATTAAGTAACTTAAAGTACCAATTTTTTCTTCTAAAAAATCAATATCATCATCTTTAAAATTGGGTAATAATTGGATCATAATACCACAAGCTTTTTTTACTTCTCCGTTAATAATTTTTACACTAGAAGTGATTAACGAGTTAATTTGGTCACTTTTTTGCAGGTAATACATAAAATCCATATTAATCTCTCCTGAAGCTATTTCAACCTTTGAAGTATAGGGTTCAACACTTTTTTTATCATATCTAGAAACTTGTAAAAAACCATTTGTACCAACCGCTTTTGATAGTAAACTTCCTGGTTCATCCTCTTTTATGCTTGGTACTTTGTTTTGGACATAACCTCTAAAATTATTATTATCAAATTCAGCAATTAAAGAACCTAAGTACCCCATACCATTTAAATTTGTAACTACTTTAGCACCATCTTTCAATGATAAACTAACTAAACTTGTATTTATTATCAGCTTTCCTAATGCCTCAACTGCAATTTCACTCAGTTTTTGTATACTTGCTATTTCTACCAAACCTTCAGTAATATCTACAATTGAAATTTTTACATTTCTTAAATTACTTATAGCTCTAATTTGTAAATCCATAATATCTCCTTATTTAAAAAAAATAGCAGTGAAGTGCTATTTTTTTTCATCCTCATCTGGTTCAAACTCAAGTATTTCTCCAGCGTTTTTTTTCTTTTCTTCTTTTTCCATTCTTTCTTTTTCTTTAATAACTTCATCTGGAAGTTTAGAGTATTTATTGATATATTCAATTTGCTCAGCAGTGATTGTTTCAAGAACCCTTAATGATTCTGCTATTAATTCAAGTAAATCAAGGTTCTTACTAATTAATTCACGGGCTGTAATATAACAATTATCTAATATTGTATTAATTTCAGTATCAATTTTATAAGCAATCTCATCTGAATATACACCTTTTGTTTGACCATATGCTTCTTCTTGCATTGTTAAATATTTTGTTAGTCCAAGAGTAGACATACCAAATTGGGTAACCATCCTTCTCGCGATGTTTGTTGCCTTATCAAGATCATCGTGAGCACCAGTTGTAATTTTATCTTTACCAAACATTAACTCTTCTGCTGCTCTTCCACCCAGATAACCAGCAATTGATGCAAATAAATCTTCTTTAGAAGAAAAATTTGATTCATCCTTTGGTGTCATAATTGTATAACCACCTGCATTACCCCTTGGAATAATTGTAACTTTCTGAACTTTTGAAGCAGAATCTAATTTTAAACCAATAAGTGCATGACCAGCTTCATGATAAGATACAACTTTTTTGTCTTGAACTGTCATTGCTCTAGATTTCTTAGCAGGACCACCTACAACTCTATCAATAGCTTCATCGATGTCTCCTAATGTTATCATCTTACGTTTATTTCTAACAACAAGTATTGCAGCTTCATTCAATACATTTTCAAGTTGAGCACCTGAGAAACCTGGTGTTCTTTCAGCAATTCTTTTTCACTCTATCTCAGGAGATACAGACTTATTACGCGCATGTAGTTTTAATATAGCTTCTCTTTCTCTAATATCTGGTAATGATATCTGAATAGTTCTATCAAATCTACCCGGTCTTAGTAAAGCTGGATCTAAAACATCAACCCTATTTGTCGCACCCATAACTATGACACCTGAGTTAGAACCAAAACCGTCCATTTCAACAAGTAGTTGATTTAATGTTTGTTCATTAGTAGCAGAACCCATTGCAGTATTTCTTTTTCTACCAACAGCATCAATTTCATCTATAAAAATAATACATGGTGCTGCTTTTTTAGCATCATTGAATAAGTCACGTACTCTACTAGCACCTAGTCCAACAAACATTTCTTCAAACTCTGAACCAGCCATTGTGAAGAAAGCTACATTTGCTTCCCCAGCAACTGCTTTTGCTAATAAAGTTTTCCCAGTACCCGGAGGACCTTCCATTAGTACTCCCTTTGGAACTCTTGCACCCATCATTGCGTATTTATTTGGGTTTTTAAGATAATCAACTAATTCTACTAGCTCAGTTTTTTCTTCATTAATACCTGCAACATCAGAAAACTTAACATCGGATTTTATTTGTCTAGGTCTTTGGTTTTTTCCGCCTAGCATTCCTCCGCCCATTCCGCCTTTTGTCATCATACTAAAAATCCAAACATAAGCACCTATCATAATAACAATTGGTAGTAATGATTGAACAAGAGTCCAAATTGGTGAAACAAGTTCTTGATTGGTAATAATTCTTCCGACTATGTCTTTGAAAATAGGGTCCTCTAGTAAGTTAGAATATTGTTGGTTATTAATACCAACTACAAATCTGTGTAGACTCCCATCTTTATTGTATGAACCTGAAATAACATGAACACCATTAACTATTTTCTCTTCTAGAGAACTATTAACAATTGAGTTTTGCTTAAGCAACTCTTCAAACTGTTGATAAGTCAACTTTTCAGCTGAGGACACTATAAAACTATAAATAGCAAAACCAATTATCGCCAATATAAATATAGTGATTAATATTATCCATATCGTTTTTTTATTTTTCATTAAACACCGCTCACTTTTTCTAAATCTTTATAATTCTATCATAATTTATTTAAAATAACTTTTTGTTCAGGTTCAAACACCAATATTATTTTAAATCTCTCTAAATAACTTACTTTTTTATTCATAAAGTGGGTTTTTAGTTTTTTGTTTTTATAATACAATTTTGATTGTCATTTTATCCAATTATTAGTATAAACTAAATTACTAATTTCGGCATTAATGTATGTGCAATTATTTGGTTTATTATTTGTTTCAAAAGTACTAACTATGCTTTTATCACATATATAAATTTTATTGTAATCTTTTAATAGTATTCTATTATCAAAATCATATGTTAAATAGTTTTTTTTACTTCTTATTTGTTTAAGGATTTCTTTAACCTTAGCTTTCTTAGTAGATAATACATGTGATTGTAAATTATTAATTACTAGAAACTCATATATCAACCTAAGATTAAAATCATCATCGTTTAATTTTAAGTAATTAATATTTAGATACGAACTACTTTTGTCTAATAAATTGTTAATAGTCTTATATTTTTTTGACAGAGACTTATTTTTTTGATTTATCTCTTTTATAAAATGTTTTATCTCTTTCTCTTTTAGATTTGCTCTTATCTTATTTCTTTTATATTTTATATCCAAGTTTGTTTTATCAATTGCATAATCAATATTTCTTTTGTTTAATCAATTAATAATATAAGTTTTTTTATAATTTAATATGGGTCTCAAAATATTACACCCGAATAAATTCGAACTATATGAGATCCCATAATATTTTACTAATGATTTTTTTTCTAATTGCATAATAAAAGTTTCAACAACATCGTTTTGGTTATGACCAGTAAGAATTGAGTCAAATTTGTTTTCCTTAAGTAATGATGAGAATATTTTATATCTTTCGTTTCTAGCTCAAGATTCAAAATTTCCAAACTTTTTTTCATAATATATGTTTTTAATAACCAATTTAGTATTATTTTTTTTACAAATATCTTCGACAACTTTTTGATCTAATAAAGCCTCTTTACGAAAATTATGATTAATGTGACATACAATAAGATTTTTATAACCTTTTAAAATAAGTTTAGATAATAAAAAAATACTATCTGGTCCCCCTGACACACCCACTATATATTTTTTATTTTTATTTAGAGTCATAGTCTTAATCCTCAAAAAAAACTTTTACATCATTTGTATAACTTCCGTCATCATTGTGTATATATAACGGAGGAAATATCTTACAACCTTTATTATTTGATAACTTAGCCTCTACCAATATTTTGTTACTAAACTTTTCATTCTTAGAATAAATAAATCTTATTTTTTTAATTGAAAAACTAGATTTATTTAATGCAATTATAATGTCTTCAAATCTTTCTGCAAGATGAATAAATACCAGCTTTCCGTCATTATTAAGTAATATCCTTGAAAAATGTATCATTTCTTCCAGACTAAGGAATTTCTCGTGCCTTGCAATAACGAGACTTTCTTTAGTATTTAGGTTAGAATTTTCATCGATTCTAAAAAAAGGTGGGTTACAGACAACTATTTCACAAAAGTTATTCCTTTTTATTGTAAAGTTTTTTATATCTTGATTGATAATTTCAATTTGATTAATAAGATTATTTGCTTCAATATTTTTCCTAGCCAAAATAGATGGTTCTTCTTGTATCTCAACGCCATAAATCGCTGCTTTAGTATATTTGGATAAAATTAATGGAATAATTGCATTATTAGTTCCAATATCTACAATTTTTTTAACCTTTTTATTAAATGTTACAAATCGAGCTAATAAAACTGAATCTAAACAAAAATTAAAATGATTGCTATCTTGGATAATTTCTAAATCTTTGTAATTTAATAGTTTATTTTTAACCTTCACTATAGCTCCTTAATAATTTTATAAAATAGGTTTTCAAGTGTTAAAATATAGTAATTATACTTACCTACTTCTTCAATCGCTTCTATTATTCATTCTGAAATTCTAAAATTAATTCTCATGAAAGCTTTAAAATTGTACTCTAGAGCATCAATGACAGAAACTCTATCTTTTGTTTTAAGTTCTAAAAAGTATTCAAGTAATTGGAGTTTATTTTTTTTTGTATAAAAATTTAATAGTTTATCTCCACTAATTAAATTATTTTTACTTTCCGTTTTATAAATTAATGATCTTGACTTTATTGTTGGTAAAATTTTTGTTATATCCTTAGTAAAAATTAAACAAAAAGTATTTTTTGGTGGTTCTTCTAAAAATTTAAGTAATGCGTTGGCTGCACTTTCTTTTAAATGTTCTCCATTTTTAATTATATAAAGTTTATTAAAGTTGCTCTGAAAAGAAGTTAACGATAGTCTAGCAATAACTTTTTTTATTGTATCTTTTTTTATTTGATTACCATCAGATAAAACTTCGTACAAATTTTGATTATTGTTATTATTTACCAACTTGCAATAACTGCAATCATCATTTTCTATACTGTGAGATTCACAAAATAAAATTCTCTCGAACTCTTTTCCGCATTCTTCTAAAATCTCTTGTTCATTAGATTCTAATATAATAGAGTGATGAAGTTTTTTGTTTAGAATAGATGAGTAGATAGTATTTAAAAAATCTAATTTAGTCATTTTTTTTCATTCTTTGATTTAATGCATCATTAATTAAAAAGTCTACTTGTTGCAAAACCTCATTAATTGGTTTTCTTGAGTCGACAACTTTAATTCTATCTGTATTTTCTGAAATAAGTATTTGATAACCTTCGTAAACAGCTTCGTGAAATAAAGCATTTTCACTTTCTAATCTATCTGGTTTTCTTTTTCTTTTTAATAGTCTAATATGAGCTTCATTCGGGGTAATATCAAAAAAAATTGTTAAATCTGGTTTTGTAGAGCCTAAAACTATGTTTTGTACTTCATCAATTTCAGTCATCCCTATGTTTCTGGCATATCCCTGATATGCTGACGTTGAATCCATAAATCTATCACAAATTACAATAGTACCTGACTTTAATGCAGGTATAACAACTTTATCTAAATGTTGTTTTCTTGCCGCTATATATAAAAGTGTTTCAGTTCAAGGGGTGATTATATTTTTTTTGTCTAATATCATTTGTCTTATATCCTCTGCAAAAATTTCCCCACCAGGTTCTCTTGTTAACAAAACTTTATAACCTTTTTGAGACAAATTATCCTTGATCATTTTTGATATTGTTGTCTTACCAGAACCGTCAATTCCTTCAAGTGATATAAAAAGCATATCTTCACCAAATTATTATTTTTTAATAATCTTTCTATTTTCAATTGCATTTATAAGTGTTTCTTCGTCTATATAATCTAACGACCCTCCAAAAGGGATACCTCTTGCTAATCTTGTTATCTTTTTACATTTATCTTTTATAACACTAATAATGTAATTTGCAGTAACTTCTCCATTAAAGGTAAGATTTGTAGCTAATAACACCTCTGTATCTTTATTAATTCTAGCAAATAATTTATCTATTTGTATTGTATCCGGAGATATATTTTTATTTAGGTTAATCTCGCCTCTTAATATATGTACTATTCCTCTATATTCGCTATTTAGTAACTTTCTAGCTTCTCTTTTTGATGTTAATACACACACCAAGTTTTGATCACGTTTATTATTATCGCAGAAGACACATGTATTATTCATTTTATAAAAGTTGCAAATTTCACAATTTTTATAGTTTTCTTTAAGTTCTTGTAGTATTTCGTTCAATAAATTAAACTTATCTAAATTTTCAATCAAGTTTATTAAAAACTTTTCTCCTATTTTGTTTGTGATACCATCAATTTCTTTTAACTTATCTAATAAATCATCCATATTACTCTTCGACCTCAATATCAAATTCTTTAAAGTGTTCTTTCAAATCTCTAATATAATTCTCTTTTGAAATATCTATATCTGTGTTTTTTTTACTATAATATTCCCTATAACTCTTTTTTACATACTCTGGTATATTGTTTTGATTTTTATACATTATGTAATCTTTTTTTATGAAACTTCATTGGTCCTTATCTATAACAAATATAAATTTAACTTCAAGAAAATTAAATACTTTTTCAATTGATGAATCATCTCTTATTTTGTTATTCATTCAGTTTGCTTGTGAGCTGTTGTCAGTGACGATTATCGAACAATTCTCACTTGAAGCGACAACTTTTGTATCATATAAAGGAATTAACAAATCAGTAAGTTCATTTTGTTTATCTAATACACTAAAGAAGTCGTTTAATTTCGATTCTACACTTACTCTTTTTTCTTTATTAGCAAAGAACAACTCATTAAGTATATCTTCATTGCTAAAAAATACATTCACTTTAACTTTATTTTTATCTTTTATCATTGACTTCATTTGAAACTCTTTTTTTTCATAGTCAGTTTCTAACAAAAATTTATGTCCATTAATTTGTTCTTGATTATGATTTGTTATTTTTTCAATAATAAAGTCATTTTCTTCTTTTATATCTTGATTTACAAGTATTTCGTTAGAAACTTTTGGACTATGTTTTAAAGTTACGTCATCTTGGTCATTTTCTTCTTTTTTTAAAGTAGTTGTTCCAGACATCTTATTAGTTAAACTTATAAGTTTATTAGAAAATGATTTAATGATACCTAACAACACCACTTCTATACCAAGGCTTGTATTTTTTACTTTTACATAAGCATCAATTAAATTTTCAGAAAGATTAATAATAGTTTCTAAACTAATGTCATCAAACTCTTTAACTTCTTTTTCATTTAATACATTAAGAAAATCAGTATTTTTACATAACTTATATTCAACAACTTCTTTTAGAATATCAATTAAACCGATTAAGAAAACTTTAAAATCTACACCGATTCTACTAAATGATTCAAGTGCATTGATTATTTTATCAACTTTATTTAGAGTGATATTACTTATAAATTCTAGTTTTTCACTTTTTGAAGATATATAAAATAGTTTTTTTAAGACTTTTATATCTATAACATGTTCAGTAATTACCATGCATTGTTCAAGATAGTTTAGAGCATCTCTCAATGAACCTTCTGTTATGTAGTAAATTTCAAGAGCAGCTTCATGTGTAATTTCAAAACCTTCTTTTATACTTATTTCAATCAATTTGTTAACTAAGCTTTCTTGATCAATTTTTTTAAAATTAAACGCTTGACACCTAGAGACTATTGTTACAGGGATTTTGGTTTGCTCTGTTGTTGCTAAAATGAACAACGCATGCCTAGGAGGCTCTTCGAGAGTTTTTAATAATGCGTTAAAAGCCGCATTAGATAACATGTGAACTTCATCAATTATATATATTTTATAATTTGAAATTGTTGGTAAAGTTGAAATGTTAGATTTAATGCTTCTAATTTCATCTACTCCATTATTTGAAGCAGCATCAATCTCAAATAAATCAGGGTGTGACTCATTATTAAATTCAATACAGCTTATACATTTATTACATGATTCATCAGAGATGTAATCTTTACTATCGCATAAGACTTTTTTCGCAAACAGCCTAGCTAAAGAAGTTTTCCCTGTACCCCTTTGTCCTGAGAAAATCATTGCATGAGAAAATGTTTTTTTCATAAGTTGTTTAGTTAAGATTTCTTTCACAACGGAATGTCCTACTAACTCATTGAAGCATGAAGGTCTATATTTTCTATATAATACTTTTTTGTTTTCCATACTACCCTCTTAAAATTTTAAAAAAATTTTGAAGTTCATTTCTAAAGAACTCCTCTTGCCTTTTATTATATACTTTACTAAATATAATGCTTGACCTAATTCTAGAATAATCAATTTTATCATTTTCCAATCAATAATATACTTCTTTTATGTTAACTTGTTCTAAAGTGGTGATACACATTAAACAAGGTTTTAAATTTACGTAAAGTTTATATTCACTCATATTTTTAGATCTTGTTTTTTTAAAAGCCTTATTTATACAATTTATTTCAGCATGATTATTTATTTCATACTTTTTTTGTCTAGTGTTAAATCCTAAATAAAAATTATATTCATCTTTATACAACAAAGAAACTACCGGCACATCTTTTGATTTCTTACATTTTTCAATACTTTTATTTAATAAATTATATATTTTATTTATTTGCATAATTTCCCCAAAAATAAAAAAAAGTCAATGTACAAGGCACTGGATTCTTATGGCTGCTACCTTCCGGTCCTGACCAAGTTCGAACGTCACCCTTACAATGACATTCATATAATAACATATTATATTCTAAAATAAAAAACAAAATGAATTATTTAAAGCTAGTTAACAATATCAAATAAATAAAAATGTTTCACGTGAAACAATAAGTTCGCATAAATAAAAATGTTTCACGTGAAACATTTTTATTTATTAAATTTTATTGAGACAGAAGTAACAGTTTCTTTATCATTTACATCAAACCCTATTACTCCAGAACTGCTTCTTGATTGAAGGTTTATATCACTAGCTAATATTCTTATAGTTTTTCCTTCAGAGGACACCATGATTATTTCATCTGTTTCTCTAATAGAGAAAATATACTTAAGATTACCAGTTCTATCATTTAATTTCATTCCGATAATCCCTTTTGAACCACGACTAAGTAAATTATATTCTTCAATTAATGTCTTTTTTAAAATTCCTTTGTCTGATATAGTAACTACCATTGTATTCTTTACAGTTGAACAAGCAGATACTGTATTATCGTTTTTGTCTAACTTAATTGCTCTAACACCTCTTGAACCTCTAGACATAATTCTAAATTTCTCTTCTTCTATTTTTATAACTTTACCTTTTTTAGAAGCTATTATTAGATGTTCATTTCCTTTTGTTGCTACAACCGAGATCAATTTGTCACCTTCATCTAATACAATAGATAATTTTCCTACATTATTCACCTTTTCAAACTCTTTTATCAAAACTCTTTTTGCAATACCGTTTTTTGTTAGAAGAAATAAGTTCTTATTTTTATTTTGTTTGTAACATAAAACAGAAGTTACAGTTTCTTCTTGACTTATACCAATGTAATTAATCAATGGAATACCTCTTGAGTTTTTTGAAAATAAAGGTATTTTGTAAGCTTTTATTTTATATACTTTTCCAATATTTGTAAAAAATAAAACTTCATCCTTTGCTTTACCAATACAGGATATAAGTATTTCATCGGTTTGATTATTACTTAGTAAAGTTCCCTTACCTCCGCGTTTTTGTACCTTAAATTCATCTAGCTTAATTCTTCTTACGTATCCATCATTTGATAAACTTAATAAAAATTGGTCATCTTGGATTAGTTCTTCATCTTCGATTTGAGTTAATTCTTCTTCAATTATTTTTGTTCTTCTTTCATCTCCGAACCTTTTTTTAATATCTATTAATTGATCAACTAATATTTTTTGTTGTAGTTCTTTTGAGTTAATTATTTCTATTAAATAAGTGACACGTTTTTCAATATCTAAAATTTCATTCACAATTTTTTCATGTTCTAAAGAAACCAACCTTTGTAGTCTCATATCTAGTATAGCTTTTATTTGTTTATCATCAAATTTAAATCTATTACCTAAATTAAGACTTGCTTCTGCAGTTGTTTTAGAGTCCTTAATAATTCTAATTACTTCTTCAATGTTATCGATGGTTACTTTTAACGCTTTTAGAATATGTAACTTATCTTCAAGTTTTGTTTTCTCATATTGACTTCTTTTTATTATCACTAAAATTTGGTGGTTTATATATAACCTAATAATATCTTTTATATTCAATAATTCAGGTTTTCCATTATTTAAAGCTAATAAATTAATTGCAAAATTATATTGTAGATTTGTTAGTTTATAAAGTTTTTTTATAATAAGTTGAATGTTTGCAGTTTTTTGAACTTCTACAACCACCCTAATTCCTTCATAATTAGACTCATCTCTTATATCATGAATACCTAATATAATTTTATTTTTATGGAGTTCAGCAATCTTTTCAACAACTTTAAGTTTATTTGTTTGATACGGGATTTCTGTAATGACAATTCTATTTCTTTTTTCTGTCTCTTCAGTTGTAATCTTCGCTCTTAATGTTACGCTACCCTTTCCTGTTTTATAACCTTCGATCATACTTTTACCATTAGTCATAGAAGCACCCATTGGGAAATCAGGACCTTTTATAAGAGTTAGAATTTTATCAATAGTTATATCTTTGTCGTTAATAGATTCCACAATTGCATCTATTACCTCAGAAAGGTTATGTGGTGGAATATTTGTAGCCATACCAACAGCTATACCTGTTGCGCCATTAACTAATAAATTAGGAAAATAACCCGTTAAATATACGGGTTCTTTTTCAAGTGCATCATAATTATCTACAAACGGCACAGTATCCATATCAATATCTCTAAGTAATAGTGAAGATATTTTTGAAAGACGGGCCTCAGTATAACGCATCGCCGCAGCTCCATCGCCATCAATAGATCCAAAATTTCCATGTCCTTCAACAAGTGGGTATCTATAAGAAAAATCTTGAGCCATTCTAACCATTGCTTCATAAACTGAAGAGTCACCATGTGGATGATATTTACCTATGACTTCACCAACAATACGTGCAGATTTTTTATGAGGAGTATCAGAAAAAATCTTTAATTCATTCATTGCATATATAATTCTTCTTTGAACAGGCTTTAACCCATCTTTTAGATCAGGAAGTGCTCTACTAACAATTACACTCATTGAATACTCAAGAAAATCTCGTTCAACTTCTGTTTTTATGTCGATATCTAATAATCTATTTTCTATGTTATTATTTTCCATTATTTAAATAACCTCAATCTAAATATCAATGTTTTTCACAAACTTTGCATTTTCAATTATAAATTTTTTTCTTTCCTCAACATTGTCACCCATTAGGTTAGAAAATACTTCGTTTGCTAAGAATGCATCATCCGCTGTAACTTTTAACATAGTTCTTCTTTTTGGGTCCATGGTTGTTTCTCATAACTGAATAGGGTCCATTTCACCTAAACCTTTATACCTTTGAATATTATATTTTGTACCTTCATAAGTACTCTTTTTAAGATTTTCTAACTCTGAATCACTATAAGCATAATTTGTATTTTTTGTGTTTCAAACTTTATATAAAGGTGGTTGAGCAATGTAAACATTACCATTTAAAATTAAGTCTTTCATATATCTATAAAAAAATGTCAAAAGAAGAACTTTAATATGAGCTCCATCAACATCTGCGTCAGTCATAATAATTACTTTTCCATATCTTAGTTTCTTTAGATCTAAATCTTTTTTTACGTCTGTTCCAACAGCAGCAATAATTGATTGAATTTCAACGTTTTCAAATACTCTATTTTGCTTTACTTTTTCAACATTCAAAACTTTTCCTTTTAATGCAAGAATAGCTTGATTTTTCCTATTTCTTCCAAGTTTTGCACTTCCACCAGCTGAATCACCTTCTACTAAATATAATTCAGACTCTTCAACATTTTTAGATTCACAATCTGCTAGTTTACCTGGTAAAGAGAAACTACTAAGAGCTGATTTTCTTTTTGTATCTTCACGAGCTTTTTGAGCCGCTTTTCGTGCTTTTTGTGATAATGAAACTTTTTCTAATATATTTTTGGCATCTTCTGGGTTTTTTAACAAATAATCTTCAAAAGTTTCTAAAACTACATTAAACACACTTTCTTTTGCATCATTATTTGAAAGTTTAGCTTTTGTTTGTCCTTCATACAATGGATCTTTATGTCTAATAGAAACAACCGCAACTATTCCTTCTTTAACATCATCCCAAATAAATTTATTAGCATTATTTTGTTTTAAGTTATCAACATATAAGTGTATTGCTTTTAGCATTGCATTCTTGAACCCATCTTCATGAGAACCACCTTCGGATGTGAAAATATTATTACAAAATGAAAATAAGTTGTCATCGTAGTTTTCGTTGTATTGGACTGCTACTTCAACTTCTACTTCATTTACCGTTTTTGATACATAAAATATTTTATTATTTATTTTTTCTTTTCCATTATTAATTTCTTTTACATAATCTTTAATTCCGTCGGAAAAAATGAAAGACACTTCTTTTTCATTTTTTTGATCATATAAATTAAGTTTTAATCCTTTGTTTAAAAATGCTAACTGTCTTATTTTATTTTTGATTATATCAAAATCAAATACCACAGTATCTTTAAAAATTGAGTTGTCAGGTTTGAAACAAATTATTGTTCCATTTACATCAGTGTTTCCTACTAATTCTAAACTAGTTGATTTTGTTCCGCCTTCTGAAAAGTATTGTTTATAAATTTTACCATCACGCATCACATAAGCTTTAACATAATCAGATAAAGCATTTACAACTGATGCTCCAACACCATGAAGACCACCTGAGATTTTATAAGTAGACTCATCAAACTTCCCACCTGCATGTAAAACAGTAAAAATTGTTTCTAAAGTTGTCTTATTAGTTTTTGGATGTATATCAATAGGTATACCTCTCCCATTATCCTTTACAATGATTTCGTTTTTATCAGTTATTATAATAGTAATTTCATTACAATATCCTGCAAGAGCTTCATCAACAGAGTTATCAATAATTTCTCATACAAGATGATGTAATCCATTTTTATTAGTAGTCCCAATATACATTCCAGGTCTTTTTCTAACGGCTTCAAGACCCTCTAATATTTGTATTTGTTCTGAATTATAATCGTTTTTCATGATAACCTTTTTCTACCTTTTAATTATAGCATTTAATAGTAGAATTTATCTTTATGGTATCTTAATTAGAAAACATTGGTAAAATAATTTGACTTAAACTATCATCTTCTGAAGAAGAAATAACAATTGGTTTTTTTGAGTCAATTAAGTTGATTTCAATCATTCTTGTTTCAAAACTTCTTAGAGAATCAATTAAATATTTAGAATTGAATGATATGTTTTGATTATCTATTCCTTTTAATTCAAATTCTTCAAATTCTTCTTCGTAACTACCAACCTGATGAATACTTGACTTAATAAATATCTTTTCATTTTCAAGAATTAAATTAACAACAGGAATTGAGTTGTCATCGTTTGGTAAATCAGCACGTGAAATTAACTTGTAGAATTTTTTGTTATCCACAAATATGGTTGTATTAAAATCAACTGGAAAAACAGCATTTACATCAGGAAATTGTCCTTCAAGAACAGATGTTTGAAAGACAGTTTTATTTATTATAAACATCGCATAATTATCAACTATACTTATTTTACATTCTCCATTTTCAGGTAATAATTTGATTACCTCTAGAACACTTTTATAAGGTATATTAGATTCAAACTTTTCTTCAATTTCGGAAGATCAAAAATTTATCTTCTTTCTTGAAACTCTATATCCATCAGTTCCAGTAATAAAAAAAACATCGTTTTTTAAAGAAAAATTAAGTCCAGATAATACAATTTTTTGTTTATATTCATTAACAGATATTATAGTTTGATTTAAAGCTTTTTTTAAATCAGCACAATTTACTATAATGCTTTCTCCTTTTTCTCTAAATGCGATTATAGGAAAATCATTATAATCAAGTATATTTAAAGAAAATTCTAGTTTCTTTCCGGATAATACTACAATGTTTTCTTCAACACAAGATACATTAACAATATCATCATCCATTTTTCTAAGTATATCCAAAAAATACTTACCTCTAATTAATAGGTTACCTGGTTGCTTTATTATAAGGTCTATTTCTCCAACGTTAATACAAGTTTTAATAGAGATTACACTATTTGTAGAAATCAAAACCAAATTATCGACAGATACTTCAATACTAATTCCAGTAATACTTGGTGATGGTGATTTAAAATCAATTATTCTATTACATTTATTTATTTCTTCAATGAGTGAGAGTCTATTTATACTAAAAAACATTTATTCCTCCTATTAATTTATTATTTAATTTATTATTATTATACTCTTAATATGTGGATAACTTCACCTGAGGCTTATAGCATTAAGGTTTTGAGCCTTTAAGACACAATATCTTTCTTAATTTTTTTCAATGTAGCTTTGAAAAGTTTGTCGTCCTTTAAAAACTTGTTTATTTTGTTATAAGCATTCAGCACAGTAGTGTGATCTTTACCACCAAAGGCAAGACCAATTTCCGAGTAATTCTTTTTTAATATCTCTCCTGTAAGATACATAGCAACATGTCTCGCTTTGACCACGTTTTGAACACGCAAGCCACTATCAATTGATTTAATACTAACACCATAATTTTGAGCCACAACATCCTTTATTTTTTGAACTGTAATCTCCCCACCAGGTGCAAACGAGTAGTCTTCGAGTATTTTTGATATTTTATCAATATTTATTAGCTCTTCAGAGTCGTGTTTATTTTGTATGAAATAAAATTCTATCTTATTAATTATTCCCTCTATTTTTCTTACGTCCGTACCAAAGAAAGAAGATATATATTTTTTACTTTCCTGTGAAAGTTTTATGTTTGCAATTTTACATTTATAGTCAATTATATTTAATGATGTTTCATTATCTAACTTCTCGATTCTGACGCTTAACCCTTGTGAGAATCTTGACACCATTCTTTTATCAAAACCATTTAATTGCTCTGGAAACTTATCAGAAGATAATACGATTTGTTTATTACTTTCTACAAAAGAATTAAATATATTAAAAAATATCTCATTTGTTTTGCCACTATTAGCCAGAAATTGAATATCGTCTATTAATATGACGTCTATATCATTCATTTTTGTCTTAGTCATTTCGATTTCTTTAAAACCATCCATCAGAGAGTCGAGTATATTTTTTCTAAAGTCTGATGAAGTAAAATATTTTACATTTAAATTTTCATCATTTTTAACCACTTCACTACTTATAGCTTTTAATAAATGAGTTTTTCCTAATCCAGAATCTCCGTATATAAATAATGGATTCCATTTAGTACCCAAATTGTTTATTGCTGATTTCGCAGCATTAAGTGCATTTATATTACTTGAACCTGTAATAAAATTTTCAAAAGAGTATATATTTTGTAACGATTTTTGTTTTTTTAGACTTACCAATGATTTGATCTCAAGTTCTTTCTTAAACTCATCCTTGGTTAATAAGGTTAAATTAGTGAATTTTCCTGTGATTTCAGCAATTTTTTCTTTTAATTGATCACTTATAGTGTTTAAGTATCACTTTGAAAGTTCTGATTTAACTATTATTACTTTTTCGTCATCACTTAATTCTTTAAGTTCAGCTATTTTTATATACTCGTCATAAACGTTAGGTTCAACTAAATCGGATGAGATTAATCATTCCTTAGTTTTTTTTCATATATCATTGTTATTCAT